>PXTV01000001.1:0-3699 GCA_003022985.1 Bacteroidetes bacterium SW_11_45_7
TGGCTATTTTTGCTTGTGTTGCCGCGAGTGTGGCCCTGACTATCATGTTCTCTATCCGTAAAAGCTTCAACGATTTTGGCGCCATGGAACGTGGTGTATTTCGAAGGAAGGGGCAATAAAGCCCATGGGAAAAGCGAGCAGATGAGCGCTTCAAAGATTGGCTCTTTCTAATATCTGAGGGACTAAATCGTTAATGACTTTGTCCTCATCCTGATTGGTTGTATCGTAAATAATGCCCGCTTCTTCGTAAAAGGGCTGTCTTTCAGCAAGCAGGTTTGTAAGGTAATTTTTGAGCTCGGGGCCCTGAAGATCCCCCAGCATAGGACGTTCTGTGCCATTTGATTGAAGCCGCTCCATCAACGTGTCAACATGCACTTGCAGGTAAATGGTCAACCCGTATCGGTTCATCCAGTTCATATTGCCATCGTGGCAGGGAGCGCCACCACCTGTTGCTATCAGGGCGTTTTCGTTTTGGGTGAGACGGAGCGTTTCCGTTTCGGTCTTGCGGAAATACGGTTGGCCGTGTTCCTTGAAAATGGCAGCTATCGTCTTGCCTTCTCGCTTTTCGATGCGCTCGTCAAGATCGGCAAATGGCTTGTCAAGGGCATCAGCCAATTTGGTCCCCAAATAGCTTTTGCCGCTCCCCATCATGCCAATGAGGTAGATGGTCATGGGTGATTGTTTATTGATGGTAAGTGGGAATGCGTCAATTCGACCGAATTGAAATCCGCGGATCTAAGAAACCGTAAATTACATCAACAAAAATATTGACGCCCACAAAGATGCAGGCCGTAAAGAGGACAGAGCCCATCACAACCGGGAAGTCGAAATTCTGAAGCGCTTTGACGGTTTCGTAGCCCAATCCTTTAAAGTCGAAGATGATCTCTACGAAATAGGCGCCTGCCAGAAGAGACGCAAACCAGCCCGAAACGGATGTGACAACCGGGTTCATAGCATTTCGCAGGGCGTGCTTGAACAATACAATGCGCCTGCTGAGTCCTTTTGCTTTTGCTGTGCGCACATAGTCCTGGCTGAGCACATCCAGCATGGAGCTGCGCGTGAGCTGCACGATGATGGCAATAGGCCGTATACCCAGGGCAATGGCCGGCAGAACAAGATTCTTCCATCGCACAACCTCCTCACCGTAGTCGTTGAGCCCGAAGAGGGGGCCGGCAACCAAGCAATACACCCAGGATTGTTGCAAGCAGAATAGATGTAAAGGCAAGAATTAGTGTAGGGGGGATCTTATCGCTCAGAATGGCTGTGACTTTGCGCTTTGTTTGATAAGAACGGCCCAGGTAAGGCGTCTTGGCCACAAAGACAATATTGGATATCGGAATTAAGGTGGTATAGCTGTATTTTTCCTCGTCCAGAAAGATATTGCTTTCAGGGTTGGCTTTGTTGTGAAAAGATAACGGGGACACATCGTTGACATACAAGGCCAGGCGCGTATACCAGGGCTCGTTGAGGGGGAGTTCTTTTTCAATGGCCTTAACCGAGCTTACGTCTGCCCGCTGGCCCAGTGTCAACCGCGCAGAGTTGACGGGTAAAAGGTAAAACAGGAAGAAAATGATGAAGACCACACCAAGCAGGACGAGCAACCCATACCCCAACCGTTTGATTATGTAATTGATCATCGATTATTGAGTTATTGATCTGTTTGCGTCCTCCTGCGCCAGTTTAATTGTTCCCAATATTGTATTTGGATTTGAGCGTTTTGAACGCGGGAATCGACAAATCGGGCCATTTACCCAGTATTGTGCCCTCTTTCCAAAGCATCAAACCCGGGTTCGAGCGGATCATCGTCTTGAGTTGAATCCCATCTGTCTGATAAAATGTGACAGGAAGTTGTACCTCATGGCGTAAATCATCGATTTTTGAGAATGATGAAGAGCTTAAGCCGATGGTTTTAATGCCTGCATCATCCGCTTTTTTCGCGAGCTTTCTCAGATCCTCGTAAGCGTCCTTATTGGTTTTGCTAATATCGTGGGCAATGATAACCAAGAGGTAGCCTTTTCTATTAAGGAATTGATCGGTGTAACTTTTGCCGTCTTCCCCTGTTATGCTAAAATCGTGAATGGTTGGAAGGGTGCCTTCCTTAAGCGTTTTATCCCTTCTTTCCTTGAATTCCCATGGGCCGTCTGAAGAAGGAATGTTGCTGGACGAAAATTCCTTGACTTCACCTGTTTCAGTGTTTTTATAGACTAAAACCGGCTCGATTTCCGGGGCAACACCATCGTTCATTTTTGTGGGCATGTGAGCACCTATTTTGTACGGACGAAAATCGATGATGGGAAGGTACGCAAGGCAATAGATGGATAACCCAAAGGATGCTACTGTAAAGACCCCCAAAACGGTATGCCGGATAGCTGGCACACGGATGATGGGCTCAATGTGCTTTTTGCCAAAGAAGATAATGAGGATCAGTGCAGTGAGTACGATGTCTTTATAGAAAGATTGCCATGGCGTTAGTTTAAGGGCGTCACCAAAACAGCCGCAATCGGTGACTTCACCAGTAATAGCTGTAAATCCGGTGAGGAATGTGAAAAAGATGATTAACACCAACATCAGCCATGTTGTAAGCTTGCGGAAAACGCCAATAAGCAATGCAAAACCCAGCACCATCTCCAATACGGTAAAGAAGACAGAAAAGGGGAGAGTCAGTGACATCATAAAGTCACTGCCAAAAAATGAAAAGAAGTAATCGGAGAAAACCACAAAGTATTTATCCAGCTTGTAAGAAAAGCCAAGAGGATCGATCACTTTCACAAATCCGGACACAATAAATAGTAAACCAACCAATACGCGGCTGATGGATACAGCTACCTTCATGAGTCATTTATTTTGGGAGCGAAAATAGAATAATTTCCAGATGTGTTGAACACGCTTATGATTCTGTCTAAACGATGGTTTTTCCTTCTTTATTTTTACACATATTGATCAGCAAATCACCAATACCAATTTTTGCCTGTCCTATTCAGCTTGATGAAAAGGACAAGGTAATCTTTTGTAAGAATAACACGGTTAGAGGTTCTTGACAACAATGGGGCTAAAGCCACTTTTATAGAGGCTTTTGAACCCATGGCTGAACTTTCCAAAAGTTACCGGAAAAGAGGGCGGTACATGTGGAATCCATAAAGCGGAAAACTTTTGGAAAGTTATTCAATATTCATTGCCGTTGGCTTCAGCCAACGGATAACAATCAATTCATGATAGCGGCTTTAGCGGCTTTAGCCGCATTTTTGTACTCACAACCATCAGAACCCGTACACATGTTATTCTATCCTTTGTTTTGGGATTGAGATGGCTGCTTGTTTTAGGTGGCCAAATGATTTTCTCTGTTGAGATGGCCAACCCTTTTAACCAATTGCTTCCCAAATATTCCTATTTTTGAAAAAGGGCAGTTCCAGTTTGACAGAAGATATCAAGAATCGCACTTACCCAGCTTCTGCTTGGGATTTGCTCATCAAATTGTCACATGGATCATAAAAATATAGTTTTTTCTACAAAGAGGATCATCAATGTCAGCGGGCGTTTGTTGCAGATCGATGAGCCCTTGGTTATGGGTGTGATCAACCTTACACCTGATTCATTTTACGAGGGGAGCCGCACTGACCAGGAATCCATTGTTGACAATGCTTCCCGTTTGTTAACAGAAGGCGCAACAATTCTGGATATCGGTGGTCAATCCACGAGGCC
>PXTV01000001.1:3768-6449 GCA_003022985.1 Bacteroidetes bacterium SW_11_45_7
GCAGGCGCATCGATGATCAACGATGTCTCGGCAGGTGAGATGGAGGAAGGCTTCCTTGAAACAGTTGCAGAATTGCAGGTCCCTTATGTCCTCATGCATATGCAGGGGACGCCAGCTACCATGCAACAAAACCCAACTTATGATGATGTGGTTGATGACATTCTTAGCTTTTTTATCGGGAAAATTGCTACTTTATGGGAGTTGGGTGTTAAGGACATTATCCTGGATCCCGGCCTGGGCTTTGGCAAGACTGTTGCGCACAATTATGAAATTGTCAAAAAATTGGATTCCTTTAAAGTAACGGGACTGCCAATAATGGTTGGAGCATCGCGCAAATCGATGGTTTGCCGGCTGCTGGATGTGAAACCGGAAGAGGCACTTAATGGCACAACTGTGATCCATACGCTTTCCTTGCTGAATGGAGCGTCCATCCTTCGTGTCCATGACGTTCGGGAAGCCAGGGAAGCCGTTCGGATTGTTAAGTATTACAATTCCGTTCCTCAAACTAATGTTGAAGAGATAACCAGCAATGAATAGCTGATGTCGATAGGGAGAGGGTGTAGCCCTCTAATGAGAACGGCATATTTGCATTATTCGTAACGAAAGATTGAAGGCTATCGAGCTGATTTTATCAAAACCCCACTTTTTGCTTTCAGTAGCAGGCTTTATTCAAATCGGCTTTCTGGAGATCAGTTGGTTCGATATCCTCGACATCATTTTAGTCGGCCTTCTTATCTATCAACTCTACCGGCTTCTCAAAGGGAGTCTTGCCTTCAGTATTTTTATCGGCCTCGTGTTGATCTACTTGATCTACTATTTGGTCCGGCTCCTGAATATGGAGCTTCTTTCAGGCATCCTTGGTCAATTTATAGGAGTAGGTGTGATTGCCCTCATTATCGTTTTTCAGCCCGAGATCAGGCGGTTCCTGTTGCTGGTGGGGCGCACAAGTCAGCTAAGGCGCAGCCGTATCTGGAATCAGTTGGTGGGTACAGACCTTCCCTCACGTGAAGAACGCGAAAAATTGGTCCAACAGATCGTTGGGGCTTTGGTTAATTTTACGATGACCAATACGGGTGCGATCCTGGTTTTCTCCGATACCTCCAAACTTCAATTTTTCGCTAATACAGGTGTTAAAGTTGATGCCGAAATATCCGGCAAGCTCCTGGAGAGTATCTTTGAAAAGAACAGCCCTCTCCATGATGGCGCTGTGATCATAGCCGATGACAAACTTTATGCAGCCGGCTGTGTACTACCTGTCTCCGAAAACCCCTATTTGCCTGCACGCATTGGCATGCGCCATAAAGCCGGAGTTGGCATTACCGAACACAGCGATGCTATCGCCATCATCGTCTCGGAGGAAACGGGTGAGATTTCTTATGCCAAGAACGGGCAACTTGAGCACCACGTTTCGATCCAAGTGAGGTCTGAGGACAAGCTCCTCCATTACTGTTTGACCGGATAAAGTATAGGCGTTGTAGATAGCTGACGCCACATCTTCCACTTTCATAAAGCGGCTCTCAGGCAGGTCGATCCCTTCCCACGATGGTGTAAAAGTGGCGCCCGGCATTACGCTCGTTACGCGGATTCCCTTGTCTTTCATCTCCTCGCGCAAGGACCTGGAAAAGCCCAGGAGGGCGAACTTCGCCACACTGTAAGAACCGCCATGCTCATAAGCCATGAAGCTGGCCACTGAGCACATGTTGAAGATATGCCCCTTTTGTTGATCGATCAGCCGGTCGATCATGGCACGTGTAAAGTAGTAAGCGCTGTAGAGATTGATATTGACCAGCTTTTCAAGCGTCCCCTCTTCCTCATTGTGGAGCTGCCCGGGAAGAAAGAGCCCTGCATTGTTAATGAGGACGTCAATATGGTTCATCTTTTCTTGACAAAAAGCAGCAAATTGCTCCACCTCTTCCTTAACCGCCATGTCACAAGCATAGATATGGGCTGTTTGGCCCGGGTTGTCGCTTTCGATTTTTTGTTTAAGTTGGTCGAGGTCTTCCCGCGTACGGGCACTTAATGCTACATCGAATCCCTCACTGGCAAACTTGAGGGCTAATGCCCTTCCAATACCCTTCGTTGAGCCGGTTATAATTGCGTTCATAGAAATGGATGTTATTGATGAATAAGTGATTCCTCAAACAGGATAAAGCAGCCACATGAATGGCGTACTCGAATGTCGAAAAAACGAACAATTTGTGAGCAATGGCCTCTGCCAGGGCCACCATCAATTCCATTGTTTGATTACCAATGAGATCGATGATGGCTGGCTTTGACAAATTCGTCTTTTTGCTTACTAAAAAAACGGCTAATTTTGATCGTAATCGTTTCTTATGAATGTTTTTTTCTATTTAGGTAAGTACCTTCTTCTGGTTAAGAGCCTTTTTGCCAGACCCGAGAAAATCTCCATGTACTGGAAGGAGATGATTCGTCAAATGAATGACATTGGGGTTGGCTCGCTGGGTATCATTGCCATCATTTCCCTGTTTATTGGAGCTGTCACAGCCATTCAATTCTCTTATCAGCTAAGCGGTAATTTAGTGCCCCTATGGTGGATCGGCATCATTGTACGTGACTCGATGATTCTGGAGCTTGCTCCCACGATTTCGGGCTTGATCCTGGCTGGTAAAGTTGGCTCAAGTATAGCAACAGAGCTGGGCACCATGCGCATTTCCGAGCAG
>PXTV01000001.1:6472-12513 GCA_003022985.1 Bacteroidetes bacterium SW_11_45_7
TTGCCGGCACACTTACGGGAATTTATTCCCAATCGGAGTATATAAGAGGCCTTCAGGATTATTTTAACGATTTTGACCTATATGTGATGATTTTGAAGTCACTTGTCTTTTCCTTTTTGATAACCACAATCTCCTCTTATCACGGCTATTTTGCCAATGGAGGTGCCCTGGAAATTGGCCGGGCCAGTACAAGGGCTGTGGTGCAAAGCAGTATTGCCATTATTGTAGCAAACTTCATCATTGCCTCTATCGTGCTATGATCGAGATCAGAGATATTTATAAAGCATTCGAGGGGGAGCAGGTTCTCAAAGGAATCAGCTCAACTTTTGAAGCAGGCCGGGTCAATTTGATCATAGGAAGGAGCGGTTCTGGCAAGACAGTGCTTGTTAAAACGATGGTGGGCTTACTCGAAGCAACCTCCGGCCAGATTTTGTACGATGACCGCGATTTGACCAAGATGACCATAACTGAGCGCAAAAAGATCAGGCGCGAATTGGGGATGCTTTTTCAGGGAACAGCTCTCTTCGATTCCTTGAATGTGGAAGAAAATATCCGCTTTCAGCTCGATATGTTTACCAATTGGCAATACGAAGCTAAAAGGGCGCGCGTTGATGAGATGCTTGAGAAGGTCAACCTCGAAGGAGCTAATAACAAATATACTGCTGAATTGAGCGGGGGGATGAGAAAGAGGGTTGGTATTGCAAGAGCTCTTGTTATGAAGCCGAAATACTTGTTTTGCGATGAGCCCAATTCGGGCCTTGACCCCCAAACATCCCTTGTCATCGATAATTTGTTAGGAGAAATTACACAATACTACGGCATTGTAACAGTTGTTAATACTCACGATATGAACTCCGTCATTCACATTGGTGACAAAGTGCTTTTCCTCCACGAAGGCCATAAAGAATGGGAGGGAAGCAACCAGGAGATATTGGACACAGAAAATAAACAACTGTACGATTTTATCTTTGCGTCCGACTTTCTTAAAAAGCTCAAAGAGTCCTGAGGGCTTCAAGACTGGCACTTTTTGTTGTCTATTGAAACGCTTATTTTAGCACACACTTCAGCTATATGATTAAAACCCACAAATTTTTTACACTATGAGCGTATTAGTGAATAACAATTCAAAGGTCATTATTCAAGGCTTTACCGGCAGTGAGGGGACGTTTCACGCCCAGCAAATGATAGAGTACGGAACGAATGTTGTTGGTGGCGTAACGCCCGGCAAAGAAGGCGAAACGCATTTGGAGAAACCGGTTTTTAACACGGTGTCCAATGCAGTTCGTGAAACAAGTGCAGATATATCCGTCATTTTTGTGCCACCGCCCTTTGCTGCAGACGCCATCATGGAGGCCGCTGAAGCTGGTATTGGAGTGGTTATTTGCATTACCGAAGGCATTCCGGTACAGGATATGATCAAGGTTAAGGAATATCTCAAAGATAAGACCACAACCCTTATAGGGCCGAATTGTCCTGGCGTCATTTCACCCGGTAAGGCCAAGACAGGGATTATGCCGGGTTTCATTCACAATCCCGGAAGCATCGGCATTGTATCCCGTTCGGGTACATTGACCTATGAAGCCGTTGACCAGGTGACAAAAGCCGGTCTCGGTCAATCTACCTGCATCGGTATTGGCGGTGACCCCATTATTGGCACCTCCACAAAAGAGGCCGTGAAGTTGTTAATGGAGGATGACGAAACCGATGGCATTATCATTATTGGGGAGATTGGTGGTAGTATGGAAGGAGAAGCCGCTCGATGGATCAAGGAGCACGGCACAAAACCTGTTACTGGCTTTATTGCAGGGCAAACCGCTCCCAAAGGCCGCACGATGGGGCACGCAGGCGCCATTATTGGCGGTGAAGATGATACAGCAGAAGCCAAGATGAAGGTCATGCGCGAATGCGGCATTCACGTTGTCGATTCGCCTGCCGATATCGGCAAAACAATGGCTGGTGCCCTGGAAGGGGTGACGATGTAGTGAGTTATTGTTGTAAAAATATCGCAAAATTCTACTAAACACTTTTCAAATGTGAATTCAAAGAAAGTAAAGTTTAGGGAAGAACTCTTTATAGAAGTAAGTTGAGCGATATGTATTTTGTTATGATTTAACTAAACCGCAGACCAAAATAGTCAACAATTGACTGATCAACAATCGAGATTGACAAGGCGTCAGAGCATGCTAAATCATCTTGGGGAGAGATTAAAAGATAAAATCAGAACGAGTGAAAAGGGAAAAACAGTAACAGTTATTGACACAAAATGGAAATACAATCGATTTGAACAAAATCTATAACAAAACTGGCCCTATTGCCTAAAAGTGATGGTGATAGATGTATTGCTGAATAGTTTCTTGTTCTTTTGATTATTAGTGGCGGTGACCAAAATATTGATTGATCACCTTCATTGCTTTTGCATGGGACCTTTATAAAGTCACTAAGCTATTAAGGGCCATGATATCTTTTTTATCGAATTCTTGAATGTATTCCAAATGAATAAACAAGAGCTCTTATCAAGGATCACCCTCAACCCTGACATCTGCCATGGGAAACCGACCATCAGAGGATTAAGGTATCCTGTGGAGAATATGCTGGAGTTGTTGGCCGCAGGAATGACCATCGAGGAGTTGCTGGAGGATTACCCTGATCTTGAGCAAGAGGATATTTTGGCTTGTATTAGTTATGCTTCCCAGTTGGTCCATTTGAAGAGCATTCATAAGATAGCTTCGTGAAGTTTATCGTTGACGCCCAATTACCCAAATCATTATCTGATTACATCAATCAGAAAGGACACGATTCAATACATACATTAGAACTGCCGGATCAAAACAGGACGCAAGACAAACAGATCATTCAGGTTGCCGATGAAGAGAACAGGGTTGTGATTAGCAAGGATGTCGATTTTCTTGAAACGTTTATCGTTAAGTCAGAACCCAAGAAACTTATTATGGTCAAGACGGGAAATATCGTTAACAAGAATTTACTCAACCTGATTGCCCAGAATTTTGAAATGCTGATTACGATGATTGAAAGAAGCAATCTGGTTGAAATTAGTAGAGAAGAATTAGCAGAACATGGATAAGACATGATAAATTCAGTTCAAATAAATATTGCAACAAAACGCCCACGCTTTTACAAGTCGTGGGCTAATTTTTGGTAAAGGGATATTACATATTAACTGTTGTAATAGATTGACATGGTAAACCTCAAATTTTCTATTCACCTATGAGTCAACTATTAGCCGGCAAATCTGCACTTGTAACCGGTGGCACGCGGGGTATAGGGGAGGCGATTGTTAGAAAATTTGCCGGGCATGGCGCAAATGTAGCTTTTACCTATCGCTCATCAGATGATAAAGCCAATGCATTGGCTGATGAGATAGCAGGCGCGGGCAACACCGTGAAACCATTTCAATCCGATGCGGCTTCTTTTCAGGAAGCTGAGCAATTGATCGGCTTCGTGCTACAAGAATTCGGCACTATTGACGTTGTAGTGAATAATGCAGGTATCACACGTGATAATTTGTTGCTACGTATGACCGAAGAGCATTGGGATGATGTGATCCAAACCAATTTAAAGTCCGTGTTCAATATCACCAAGAACGTGACGAAACAAATGCTCAAGCAAAAGCATGGTTCCATTATCAATCTTTCGTCCATTATTGGTATTGAAGGGCACAGTGGCCAATCGAACTATGCGGCATCAAAGGCTGGCATCATCGGTTTTACAAAATCCACAGCTCACGAGCTCGGCTCGCGTAATATCCGCTGCAATGCAATTGCTCCCGGCTTTATCGAAACAGATATGACGCAGGAACTGGACGAGGAAACGCGTAAGGCGTATCAGAAAGAAATTCCGATGGAACGGCTTGGTAGCCCGGAGGAAGTGGCCAATTCTGCTCTTTTTCTTGCATCGGATTTATCATCCTATGTATCAGGCCAGGTGTTAAGCGTGTGCGGGGCCATGCATAGATAAAACCTGGAGGTTTTGAGAGTTGCAAGCTTTCTTCAATTATAAGAAGCATTCAGTAGCATCTCACCCTCAAACAACAAACATCAAATGTTAAAATAGTTAATTTGTCCGAGATCAGTTTTCAATAGCCCTGGTGGTTAGTGCTCTTTTGCATGCTGCTTGGCGCTGCCTATGCGGCAACGTTGTACGTGCGCCAGCGCAACTTCAAGGACCCTTCGCTCACCTTACAGCGTATCTTATATGCCCTTGCCGTTCTGCGCTTTGTCACGGTCACCATTATCGCATTACTACTCCTTTCACCCTTTATCGAAACAATCAAGGAGGAAACCGAACAGCCCTCCATCATCTTTGCCCAGGATAATTCGGAATCCGTGCAACTTTCATTTGAGGATGAGCAGGACTCCCTCGATTACGTAAACAGGATGCAAGCCATCAGAGAGGATCTCCGGGAGGATTACAATGTCATCTCCTACACGTTTGGTGAAGAGCTAAAGGAAAATGAAGAGGCGCGTTTTACTGAAAAAGCGACAAATATATCCAATTCGTTAAATGAGCTCCAGGAGCTCTATGCCAATCAGAATGTGGGCGCTATTGTCCTGGCATCTGACGGGATTTACAACCAGGGCTTCAATCCCCGCTATTCGGAGATCGAGCTGAAGGCACCCATCTATACTGTGGCCTTGGGTGATACAAGCGTACGCAGAGATTTCCGGCTCGAGAAGACGTATTATAACCGCATTGCCTATCTGGATGATAAATTCCCCGTCAAGGTTGATTACAAGGCCGCTCATTTGAAAGGCGAAAAAACGGACATCAAGATTTACGAAGTACGTGCCAATCAGGGTAACGAAGAAGTGGCGAGCCAATCGATCACCATCGAGGAGGACAGCGAATTCGGTTCTGCCAGGTTTATCCTTGAGGCAGATGAGACCGGCATGCAACATTACAGGATCGTAGGGCTGCCGTTTGAGGATGAGGTGACCGAAGTCAACAACAGCAAGGACATTTTCATCGATGTGCTTGACAGCCGTAAAAAAGTGTTGATTGCCGGTAATTCACCCCATCCTGATATCGGTGCTATTCGCACCAGCATCGTCAATAATAAAAACTACGAGGCCAATATCCATTACCCGGCTCAGGAAGAACCGGTTGAGGATATAGAAGATTACCAAATGGCCATTCTACACCAGTTGCCCTCTTCGGGTAACAGGGCCAATGAATTACTGAATAAACTTCAGGCAGAGGATATTCCTGTGTTGTTTATTATAGGCGAGCAAACGTCCATTCCAGCTTTTAACGAGTTGCAGTCCTTCCTGGAGATCAACAATAACCGCGGGCGCACAAATGAAGCTCAGGGGAAGGTGAATACGGGCTTCACACTCTTTACGGTGAGCAAAGATCTCGTGAGCAGTCTTGAGAGTTATCCGCCTCTGAAGGTGCCGTTTGGCGACTACAAGACCGCACCGGGAACCGATGTTTTGCTGAAGCAGAAGATCGGCAATGTGGATGCAGGTTATCCGTTAGCCCTTTTCAACGAACTGGGCGGTACCAAGACGGGTGTTATAGCCGGTGAGGGCATATGGCGCTGGCAGCTCTATAACTATTTTCAGCAGCAAAACCACGAGATCTTTGATGAGATTGTCTCAAAAACGGTGCAATACCTATCCGTGAAAGCGGACAAACGAAGGTTCAAGGTGATGCCGGACAAGAACGTCTATGCCGAGAACGAACCCATCACCATGGAAGCGGAACTCTACAATGAGAGCTACGAGCTGGTCAACGAACCGGAAGTGACCATTACAATCACCGATGAAGAAGGCAAGGAGTATCCGTTTACTTTCAATCGCACCTCAAACGCTTATACGCTGGATGCCGGCTTTCTGCCCGTAGGCGATTACTCGTTTACGGCCAGCACATCATACAACAACGAGAAGTTCACCTATTCTGGCGATTTTAGCGTTAAGCCGCTACAACTGGAGCTCCTCCAGACAAAAGCCAACCATCAGCTGCTCTACACGCTCGCGCGTAAATACGGTGGTGATTTGGTACCCAGCGATAGTGTGGGTGTG
>PXTV01000002.1:0-2674 GCA_003022985.1 Bacteroidetes bacterium SW_11_45_7
GAGTTTTTCAATCCCATCTACGACTTAGGCCGAACGCATTTATTGGTAGGGAACCAACAAAAAGCAAAGAAAGCTTTTAAGCGAGCGATAGAGGTGAACCCGGACTTCCCCAATTCCTACCTCAAACTGGCCAACATGTTTTACGAAAACGAGGACTTCGACAAGGCTATTCCTTATTACCAGGAAGTAATTGATCTTTTACCCAATAAGATTGGCGCCTTCACAAATCTTAGCTTTATTTACTTCAGGAAAGGCGAGTATCAGAAATCCATAGAAGTCAATCAAAAAGCACTTCAAAACAATCCACAGGCAGTCAACCCAAGAATTAATCTCGGCAAGACCTACATGCGGATGAATAACAACCAAAATGCCATACGCTACTTTGAAGAGGCCTTTGAATTACAGCCAAATAACTTGAATGTGGCCAAGTCACTTATGCAACTCCATCAGGAACAAGGAAATAACAGAAAAGCGAATTACTATAAGCGTCAAGCCCGAAATCTCAGCCAGCAAGGGAGAAGGTAAAGACGAAATGAATGCTACATGAGAAGCAAGCAACAACCTAATACCAGTCATATTCCTTTCAACCGCCCTACCATCACAGGTTATGAACAACAAATGATGAATGACCTGTATCAAAATCCCGGCTATTTCAGAGATCGCCATTTCCACAAATTGTGTGGTGAACTGCTCAAGACGTGGTACAGGAATAGCAACATTTTTTTAACAACCAGTTGCACGCACGCCTTAGAACTTGCCGTAGAGCTTCTGCAGCTTCAAAAGGATGATGAAGTCATTCTCCCATCCTTCACGTATGTATCAACAGCCAATGCTGTTGTGAATTGCGGTGCCCGTCCGGTTTTTGTCGATATAGATCCTGCCTCTTTTAACATGGACCTTTCTTTACTGCAAGACGCCATCACTGACCGAACAAAAGCGATCATTCCTGTCCATTATAGTGGAATCAGTTGCGATATTGACAGGATGCGGAAGATAATAAGAAATGATATCCCCATTATTGAAGATGCCGCTCATAGTTTCCTGGCGGAGCATCATGATCAAAAGCTCGGCACAATGGGTGAATTAGGGTGTATTAGCTTCGACTATACAAAAAATGTCTCATGTGGTCATGGCGGTATGCTCCTTGTGAACGATAGCTCCTGCCTTGCTCAAGCCGAAATCGCATATGAAATTGGCACCGATAAGGCGAAGTTTCTCAGAGGGGAAAAGGACTTTTTTGAATGGGCAGGAGCAGGAAGTAAATACGCCCTTTCCGAGTTGAATGCCGCTCATCTATACGCTCAATTACAATGGGCGCAGGATATAACCCAAAAGCGCTTAGAAGCATGGCATTATTACTTGAACAACCTCTCACCCATTGCCGAGGAGCACAACCTTCAACTGCAAAACATCGAAGCCACATTTCATTATATCCCTCTCCATAACTCCACTTATGGGCAGCAAACAGGTCGTTTCATCCATCATCGCGGGCAGGATAACACGCAGAATATTAGCCAACGAATGATACGGTTACCCCTTTTCCACGGCATCACCAGGGAGGAGCAGGACAGGGTTATCGAAAGCATCAAGAGCTTCTATACCAAATAAGCTTACTCTGACCTTATGAGGAATGAATGTGAGCAAAAAGCTTACTACTTGATCTTCAACTTCATACCCGGCTTTAAGGAGCTTGAATAGCGGATATTATTCGCACGCTTGAGTTCGGTTGTGGAGACACCATCGTAATTACGGGCTATATCCCAGAGGGTGTCGCCAGCTTTAACGGTGTAGATTTTGCAATCACATTCATCCTCTTCTGCTGTTGTTGATGCGTTAACTGTTGTCACATCAACGCCCTGATCCTGTTTAGACTCAATGGCCTGCTTCTGCGAAAAGCTCAGATCATCCACTTTTTTATAGTGGTTAATTTTATCCTCCGTCACATAAATGGTCAGTGTCTCACCCGGCACGATTCTGCTTCCGTACATGCCATTCCAGTTACGGATCTCCTGCGCACGGCAATCGTACCATTCAGCAATGTAACCCAGGTTATCACCTGTTTTGACAGTGTAATTAATTTTGGCCATATCATTTCCCGGCCCGGAAGCGCTTTTTGTTGCGGTGCTTTCGTTTTCTTCTTCATCATCGCTTTTGTCAGCAACCATTTTTTGCGATGCATGATGAATCGAGTCGCGGTTGGTAGCAAAGGCCTTCATAACATCCAACGGCAGCCGCAGAGTGTAACCATCAAAAGAGGCCGGCACAACACCTTTTTTCAATGAAGGGTTGAGAAATGCAAGCTCCTCTTGGCTAACACCTGTATATTGCTCAACAGCTGACAAGTCAGTACGCTTGGTCAAATGAACGGTGTCCAGATTTTGAAAGGTAAACTTAGGTTGAGCCACAGGAATATTCTGTTCTTTGTGGTATTCCATGGTATAGGCCGCTGCTATAAATGCCGGCACATAGCCGCGTGTTTCCCTTGGTAACCAGCGCCTGATCTTCCAATAATCATAATGACCGCCTGACCGGTAAATTGCCTTATTGACATTACCGGGGCCACAGTTATAGGCCGCAATGACTAACAGCCAATCGCCATAGACTTTGTAAAGGTCTTTTAAGTAGTCAGTCGCTTTTTGCGTAGAGAGATAGGGGTCTCTGCGTTCATCGATGT
>PXTV01000002.1:2853-4084 GCA_003022985.1 Bacteroidetes bacterium SW_11_45_7
CCCCTTCTGGTTGTTGGAACATCGATGCCGTTAAACTATCGAGTGGTGAGGATATATACTGGTTGATCTCAGCTATAGCGGTATCAGCATTGGATTCATCAAAATCCGATGCCATAGTCAAAGGCCCTATGAGTAATACAAAAAAGCAAGTTATTCCAATAGTCTTAAAGTAGGTCCAGTAGTGCATCTTCAGTTTTAATAATGTTTTATTAAGGGTTATATGCTATAATAAGCTATTGGCAAAGGATAAAAGTTTCCCTTCCTGAAACTTTCCCGCCATAAATTGAATGCCGAAAGGAAGATTGTTATCATCCCTGCCAAATGGGAGAGATAAGGCAGGCATACCCGTAAGATTGGCTTGAACAGTAAAAATATCGGCCAAATACATTGAAACGGGATCATCGATTTTGTCGCCAATTTTAAACGCTGAACTTGGTGTAGTGGGCATCAAAATGAAGTCGTAATCCTTAAGGATGTTTTGGGTTTGCTCAAGGATGAGGCGCCTTAACTTTTGGGCTTTGGCATAGTAGGCATCGTAATAGCCCTCGCTCAAGACAAAAGTGCCGAGCATAATCCTTCGCTTAACTTCCTCACCAAACCCGTTGGTCCGGCTTTTCTTATACGCGTCATCCATTGTCTCAGCCTCTTCATATCGCTTCCCGTAGCCGGTACCAAATAATCCAAATAAGGAAAGTTTACCTCGTCTACCTGATGACCGGCTTCCTGCAATTGGCTGATGAAGGTTTGGGTGCCTTCTTTGACTTCTTTCTGCAAATTTTCATGTCCTAACACTTCGGGGAAATAAGCGATCTTTTTAGCTGCACCATTGTTATTGACTTCTTCCTTTAGCCGGGGGACTTCCTTTGTTGAAACAGTCGCATCGTACTCATCCGGACCTGCCATAACTTCAAGGATCAAGGCAGCATCCTCGGGCGATTTGGTCAGGGGACCGATCTGGTCAAATGAAGAGGCATAAGCGATGAGGCCATAGCGGGAAACCCGCCCATAGGTGGGCTTGAGGCCCATAATACCGCAGAAAGAAGCGGGTTGACGAATGGAGCCACCGGTTTCTGTACCGAGCGATGCATGGCACAGATCGGCCTGAACAGCTACTGCCGAACCTCCTGATGAACCGCCGGGTACGCGCTCATGGTCGAGGGCGTTGCGCACGGGGCCGTGAGCGGAGTTCTCATTACTCGAGCCCATGGCAAATTCATCGCAGTTCAAGCGG
>PXTV01000003.1:0-5987 GCA_003022985.1 Bacteroidetes bacterium SW_11_45_7
ATATCTTATTGTAATGACAATTTAGGCATGTCAATTCAAAAGGAGCCGGTAACCGTTGAGGTAGGCAGCCCTGAAATTTACAATTATCCCTTCCTTCATCTTACCGGGCATGGCAATGTTGTCTTTTCCGATCGTGAAGCAGAGAATCTGAGAAATTACTTAATTGGCGGGGGGTTTTTACACATCGATGATAACTACGGGCTCGATAAATATATTCGGCCGGCAATGAAAAAGGTATTCCCGGAGCTCGAGTTTGTTGAGCTGCCCTTTTCGCACGATATATACGATCAGCGCTATACATTTGATCAGGGCCCACCAAAAATCCACAAACACGATGGCGACCCGGCCCAGGGTTTTGGTTTGATTTACAAGGGGCGCTTAGTTTGCTATTATACCCATGAAAGCGATCTGGGAGATGGTTGGGAGGATCAAAGCGTGCATAACAATCCGCAGGACGTGCGCCAGAAAGCCCTCCGTATGGGTGCAAACATTATCCAGTACGCTTTTTCCCACTGATTGTTGATACTGCTATTTCCTTTCTGTGACACTTCCGGTATTTTCCCGAAGAGCTATGGCATTCAGGATATCTGCAACCAGAGAGGGTCCTTCATAAACCAGACCTGTGTATAGCTGAAGAAGGGAAGCACCGGCATCGATCTTTTCCATGGCATCCTGAGCTGTCATAGTTCCTCCCACTCCAATGATGGTTAGATGACGTTTTTTGTGTTTTGTCAAATAGCGGATCACAGAAGTTGACTGATCGGTTAGTGGGCGGCCACTGAGCCCACCGTTGCCAATTTTATCGAGGGTTTTCTTATCAGTGGCGAGCCCCTCTCTTGCAATGGTTGTGTTTGTGGCAATCAGCCCGTCCAGTTCGGTCTTGTGCGCGATATCCAATATATCATCGAGTTGGGGATGCGTTAGGTCAGGGGCAATTTTGAGCAATAGGGGCCGCTGACCCTCCATCTTGTTATTGAGCTTTTGTAGACGGCTGAGCAGCTTTTTGAGCGCTTTTTTTTCCTGTAATTCACGGAGACCGGGCGTGTTTGGGGAACTTACATTGACCACAAAATAATCCACATGCGGATGCAATGTTCGAAAGCAGAACTCGTAATCATCGATTGCTTTCTCGTTGGGTGTACTTTTGTTTTTGCCAATGTTACCCCCTACAATCACATTGCTTGTCCGTTTTTGCAATCGCGCAGCAGTGGCTTCTGCTCCATCATTGTTGAAGCCTAATCGGTTGACGAGGGCTTTATCTTCAGGAAGGCGGAAGAGGCGCGGTTTATGGTTGCCTGGCTGAGCATATGGCGTCACAGTGCCAACTTCTACTGCACCGAATCCCAGTTTTGCTAAAGCATCCACATAACGGGCATCTTTATCAAGCCCTGCAGCTACACCGAGCCGGTTCTCAAATGGTAAACCAAAGTGATAAGATGTGGTCTTTTGAGGAAGGTCGTGGCTTTGTAACAGCGAAGAACAACCAGGCAGCCGCGCCAACGTTTTAAGAGTGGTCAGGGTAAGATAGTGAGCCCCTTCTGGCGGAAGTTGAAATAGCAGGCAACGAAGCAAATGATAGCTCATAAAAGGGGAAATGCTTGATCTGCTGCAAACTTAAGGGAATCCTGACTACCGTACAGATAGAAGTGAAGGTGATTAGAGAGAAAGCAGGATGAAAAGCACAATAACCAAAATAGCTGTTATTATAAGGACGTATAGAACTTTGCCGGCAAACGATACTTGTTTCCTACCGCAATAGGGGCAGTACCATGTCCCTGATGCAATCGATTTTTTGCAGTTATTGCATTTTTTAATTTCGGAATTGAAAACAGACATTATGGAGTGAATATAAATAAACTCCCTTAGCTCAACAAGGATATGGTGCGTTATTGTATAAGTATCTATAGCCATTTGACTACAATACACTCATTCATTTCCTCAAATAAGATTTTCATCAATACAATGAGCAGCTAAAGTTATCTTGGCAATAGAGGGCTTAAACTGCCTATCGCATAAGCGATTAAGCCCCATACAGTTTGTTACTCGGTATTGGTGTATTGGTGACGGGTTTTGAATGTTACTCTTCCCTGAATAGCAACCGGCCTAAGATCATGGCAAATACATCAACATTTTGATCAGAGGCAAAAAAGGGACTTTTCCCGGCATCTTTTTGCACTTGCACGCCATTGGTATAAGCATCGAAATCGAGAATGCGTTTGAGGTAGATGCGCTTGTTTTTGCGGGACCCAATAAAGAGGATGCGTTTGTTGGTAAGATAGAGCTCACCGCTGTCAATATATTTGGTGACATCCTCAGAAGTAGTGTGGCCGCCTAAACTGCCTGCCCGCCAGTAGAGCCCTTGAGCAATTTTTATGCGCAAGGTAGGGCCGCTGTAGTTCAGGCGCTTTGTCACTTGCCTGTGCTCGTACCAATCGATGCGGGTATGAAAGTAACAGGTTTCGTTCTTGTACAGGTTGATCCGCACATCTTCCTCCGGCAGCTCGCCATTTTCAATTTGCCAGTAAAGCCGGTAGCGCGCGAGTTTTTCTTGCGTTGCCTCATCAAAATTCACATCCAGGCCCAGGTTGGTTGCCAATTCGGCCAACTCCTCTTCCTCATCGGGCGAGAGCCGCTCATCGGAGATGGCCTCGTCCATCAATTGTTTGTAGATATCTCCGGCCTTTTCGCGGTGGACCTTGTTGATGGTTTCATCACACAAGCGGAGATCATTTTGCAACTTTTGAAGAAAGTTACTTTCCTCCTCGTTGATCTGGTGATCTTGAAGCACTTCTTCAAGCCGTTTTCCGTAAAGACGAGCCGCTACTTCATTGTGGATCACATCCACCTCTTTATCACTGAACCGGAAAAGATGTTTGAGGTGTTTGAGTGCCTCGCTTTCAGCATTGGATAACTTGTTATCACGCAGTGAGGCTTCGAGCAGCTCGCGGTACAAAGCTTTTAAGTGCCCTTCAAAACGCTTGTGAATATTGATGCCGTATTCCTCTTCGATTGCCTTCAGGTCGGCAAAAGTCACATCGTTGATCGTTTTGCTTGCTAAAAGGTTATTCAGGTCAATAACGGCATTTTCCGGGGGAGCAATGCCAAAAAGGTTCTGCCACCAGTTGGGCGCTATACGGTCTTTTTTATCAAATGCCTCCATAAGATCGAGTTTGATGACGAATAAGCAAATGTAGCTATTTGATTGGTATTTTCATTGTTGCTTATCCTTTGGAGCACCTATCAGTCTAAGTATTGTCAAAATTGGCCGGAAGTTTTCCAATATCCCTGAATTTTATTACCTTGATATGTATGAACATCTCACAATATAAAGGATCAATTATGACGGGAAATATGACATTATGCAATTTATTGAAGCAAGGAGCAGTGCTAATGGTATTGCTCCTGGTTGTAAGCCAAAGCTCTTTTAGTCAGTCCGCTTCAAAGACTAAAGATGATTGGTGTGCAACAGATGAAGTTATGGAGAGGTATGAACGGAATAATCCACGTGTTGCTGCAGAAAGGCAACGAAAAGAACAGCAGATCACTAAGTTGATCCGGAGACTTCGTGAGGAGGGAAGAGTTGATGAGTACATTAGAAACAACAATGTAAGGCTCAAAATACCTGTTGTGTTCCACGTTGTGTATAACGATCCTTCCGAAAACATCGATTCCACCAAAATCAAAAAACAGATAGAACGGCTCAACAAGGATTTTCAGCGCTTGAATGCCGATACAACGCAAACACGTAGCGTTTTTGATTCCCTGGCTGCCGGTATCGATTTCCAGTTTTGCCTGGCATCCCAAGATCCTGATGGCAATCCAACCAACGGGATTACAAGGACCCCTACCAATCATGGTGACTTTGGTCAATTTGATTCTGTGAAATACACCAACCAAGGTGGAAAAGATGCCTGGCCCCAGGAGGATTATCTCAACATTTGGGTTTGCCGGCTCGGTGGTTTTGTAAGTGGTTATGCGACAGTTCCCAGTGGGTTAGGGGGTTTGGGTGACGGTGATGGCATTGTGATGCGTTATTTTGATATAGGAGGTAATGAGCGGACCTTAACCCATGAAGTTGGCCATTGGTTCAACCTCTATCATACGTTCCAGGATAGCTGCAACGGCTCCAGCAATACGGATTGCAATGTTTGGGGAGATGAGGTTTGTGATACACCCCAGCAGGGAAGCTCTTCAGCAGGTTGTGATTCAACCCTGAATACCTGCTCAGAAACACCTGAATATCCTGATATGATCGAGAACTATATGTCCTATGCGGATTGTCAGAACATGTTTACAAAGGGCCAAAAGCTACGTATGTTAGTGGCCTTGAACTATTATTGTGAGCGGTTTGATTTGAAATACTCGAATGCTTGTGGCGGGCCTCCCGATAAAGGTTATGTGAAAAGTTACCCGTTTACAGAAAATTTTGAAAATGATTATTTCGCGCCTCAATTTTGGCGGCTCAGCTATGTAGATGGCAGAACATGGCAAGAAGCAGAAGGAACAGGTGGATTTGGTAATAGTCAGAAAGCTGCCAAGGCGGAGTTCTATACGCCCTCCCAGAATTTGAACAATTATAGTTATGCAATGACCTCGCAAAATTTTGATCTTACGGGTGTGAACAAGCCTGTAGCAATTACGTTTAGTTATGCTTACGCACCCTCCACCCAATCCAATCACGATTCCCTTTTTGTCCGTTTGGACACCAATCAATGCGGTTATATTTACGATCAAATAAGGATTTGGGCAAAAGGCGGGGATGGATTAGCAACGGCTCCGGCCACTCAACAGGAATTCGTCCCTCAATCTTCCGAATGGAGACGGGACACAATCCGCATAAGCAATTTCCCTTCCGATACGATCAAGTTTGCTTTTGCAGCAGAACCGAAAGCCCAAGGGGGCAATAATATTTATGTCGATGATATTAATATCTTCATCGACACATTTGCAACCGGCCGGGCTCCTTCAGTGAATGCCAATCCTCAGCAATTGCAGGTATCACCCAATCCTTCAAATGGCCGTTTTCGCATTAGGTCATCCTTAAATGAAACAAAAACCGATGGCGTGGAGATGGAGGTGTACAATAGTGTAGGTGAACTTGTATTACATGAAAATCATCAAATAAATAGTGGAGGTTTGGCGACAACTATCGATCTTTCTCAATATGCTGATGGCTTTTATTTCGTAAAAATCTTCAATCGGAACCATCAGCTTTTAGCAAAAGAGAAATTGTACAAGCTGAGCGATAGGGATTAGTCTTTTGTTCATCGTTTCTCTTCCTTCTTCATCATTTTCACTCAGTTGGCCTTCTCTTGATATGGCAGTTTACGCTTACTTTTGTCATGTCAAGGTGTATCAGTATGTTATTGGAGGAATTGTCAAATTTGCTTTAGAAACGATCGGCCATGTATACAGCTATTCTTCTCATTTTGCTTGCTATTGCCATTTTTGCTCTCATTACCGGCATCAACCGGAAAAGTGTTGGGCTCGGTGCAACAGGGCTCTTAATAGGAGTATTGACGGGTCTGTTTTTTTGGTTCATGAACTTCTGGGGCGAAAAACTCTGGTTCGATGCCATTGGCTACACTCAGCGATTCTGGACTGTCTTCAATGCCAAAATCGGCTTCCTCGTCTTGGGTGCTTTCACCGGTTGCCTTATCGTTTATCTGCTCACATTCTTCATCCCTGCAAGACGAAAGGTTATCCGCTATGTTGCTATCTTATTGAGTCTTGTGATTGGTGCCACATGGGGTTACAATAGCTGGGACGTCATACTGAAATTGGTGAATGGTGTTCAAACGGGTGTTACCGATCCCATTCTCAGTAAAGATACCGGCTTTTATTTGTTTACCTATCCCTTCCTCAAGAACTTGTTCGAGTTGTTTTTGCTGATTGCCCTGGTTTCGTTGGGCGCTTCAATCATCTCCCTTCTTTTTCGCCTCCGGGATGGCAATATCCTAACAATCGATCTCCGGTCGGTTAGTAGT
>PXTV01000003.1:5999-11766 GCA_003022985.1 Bacteroidetes bacterium SW_11_45_7
GAACGGAAGAAAAGTTTTCGCTCGCTCTATATGAGCGCCATATTTTTTGTCCTTGTACTCGCATTCGACCAGTACCTCAACCGCTTTGATTTAATGTTTTCCCAGATGGGAGCTGTTACCGGGCCTGGCTGGACAGATGCCCATATTCGCCTGCCTGCTTACAGTGTCTTGATAGGGCTAACTCTACTCATCGGCCTCATCATCGCTCTGCCACCCATTCGGAACAGAGTGCGCACGTTCTTCTTTAAGCCCAACACACCCAAAGAAGCATCCCAACTGTACCTGCTTGCAGGGTTTGGTGGCCTGATCTTTGGCATTTGGATCATCGCATTGTCCATCGTTCCCGGCCTGTTCCAATGGCTGGCCGTTGAACCGAACGAAATTACCTATGAAAAGCCCTACATTGCCAACAATATCGAGTTCACGCGGAAAGGGTTCGGCCTGGATAAGGTTGAAGAGAAACAATTCCAGGCCAATGAAGAATTCACGAATGCCACCATCGACAATAACAAAGCGCTCTTTGACAACATCCGTCTGTGGGACTGGCGCGCCCTGGATGCTGTCTATAAGCAATTCCAGGAGATCCGGCTCTACTACGAATTCAACGATGTGGATATCGATCGCTATACGATCGATAGCAATTACAGGCAAGTGATGGTGTCAGCCCGTGAACTGCAATTGAGCAATCTGCCGGAGAAGAGCCAGACCTTTGTCAATAAGCGCTTTAAGTACACGCACGGCAACGGGATTACGTTGAGCACCGTCTCCGACTTTCAGGAAAACGGCCTCCCCAACATGCTCATCAAAGATATTCCGCCCGGGAGCCAATATCCTTCCTTGCAGGTGGATACGCCCCGGATTTATTACGGCTCGGTAACGAATAACCATGTCATCAGTAATTCCACCCAAAAGGAATTCGACTATCCGAGTGGGGACGAAAATGTGTATACCAGCTATAATGGCAAAGGGGGTGTCCTGTTAAGCAACACGTGGCGCAAGTTTATCTACGGGTATAAGTTTGACGGTACACGCCTTTTTGTCTCCAATTACCCTACCGAAGAAAGCCGCATGATGTTTCACCGCAATATTGAAAAGCGGCTCAAAACATTGGCTCCCTTTCTCAAATTTGATCAGGACCCCTATATTGTTCTGTCCAACGGCAAGTTGTATTGGATAGCTGACGCCTACACGGCCTCCCCCAATTACCCGTACAGTGAACCCTTCCAATCGCGCGAGACGATTGAATACGAACAGCAACAGCGCACCCGTTCGCTGCAAACCGATATAAGCGGGGGACTGGATGGCGTCAATTATGTGCGCAATTCCGTGAAGGTTGTTGTAGATGCCTACAATGGCTCCGTTGACTTTTACACTTTTGATGAGGAGGATCCCCTCATTCAAACGTGGAGCAAGATCTTTCCGGACATGTTCAAACCGCGCGGGGCCATGCCCGATGATTTGGAAAAGCACGTGCGCTACCCTACGGACATGTTGTTAGTGCAGAGCTTATTGTATTCCAAATACCACATGACCGATCCGACCGTCTTCTACAACCAGGAAGACCTGTGGATCCGCGCTACTGAGAAATATTACAACAATGTGCAGCCGGTTGATCCCTACTATGTGATGTGGGACCACCCCGAAACGGATGGGCTCGAATTTTCATTGATTCAGCCCTTTACACCCAAAAACAGGCAGGTCCTTATCGGTTGGGTGGCAGCCCTCTGTGATCCTGACAACTACGGGCGCATCATGGCCTATAAATTCCCCAAGGAAAAGCGCATGTTAGGACCCCAGCAGGTGGAGAGCAAGATCGATCAGAACAGTTATCTCTCCGAACAGCTCTCACTTTGGGACCAGCGCGGCTCGAATGTTATTTGGGGTAATGTTTTGGCCATTCCTGTGCAAGGGACTGTGCTTTACGTGGAGCCGATCTACCTGGAATCCGAAACTGCGGCTTACCCTGAATTGCGGCTGGTTGTGGTGATGCACGGGGACGACTTAAGCTGATCCAGCGGGCGAATCAAGCGTTCCGGGATTACCTTGAGAATACGGGGAACAAGCAGTTCGACCGGGCGTCCAGGGCATTGGACCGCCTCGAAAAAACGCTCTGGGAGTTATCCAATCAGGACGATGTAACAATTGATAAGGTGGACACCACCGTGAGTGCTGAGGAGTAGTATTTAATGATATTACATGGTTTTTTCTGGCGAGATGGCTATTCCTGCTTTGTTAGGTGCTGAATAAACGGCTTCTAACCAAAGTAGAACGGCAATGGCTAAGTGTCAAACCAAGTAAAAGATAACCATATAGCACAAGATGCCTATCAGATAACCCGACACCACTTCATCCCAAAGATGCGCCTCCAGGTACATTCGCGCAGAACCTACAAGACCGGCCATTACAATGGATAGTAAGAGAAGGGATTCCAGGTTATAAGTTGACTGATGTAGCAATTCGAATGCTATACCTACGAGATACCCGGCTGCAACAGTGTGAATGCTGATCTTGAAAAAGATATTGATAAAAAAGGAGGCAAATACTGCAATACTTGCTCCCAATAGAAGATTTGGTAAAAAATTGCTGATGGGCATATCACCAAAGACCATATAGCACCAGAAGAAAAAGATGGAAATGGCGATAAGCGGGATGTGGCGTTCATTCTTTTCGCCCAGTGCATAGGACTTGATGAAATTCAATTGCTTAAGCAGAAAGATGACTACAACAGGAAACACAAACGTGTTGATGAAGACGATGATGATCATCCGTAATTGCGTCTCCTGATCGAGGTTGCCGAACATGTAAGGGTTGGTCAGGAGGATCAGCGGTACGGCATAGGAGGGCAGGAGCAGCGGATGAAAGATGATGGAGACTGCCTTGGCGAGATGAGTTAGGATGCGTGTACCCACTTTAGATCAGTTGTCCTGCAAAAATAGGGCTTTGTGTTTTGGGCGGTGGGGTATTGGGGTGATTGAGGGAATTGGGGTAATTTGGGTAATTGAGGTGATTTGGGTGATTGAGGGAATTGGGGTAATTTGGGTAATTGGGGTGATTGAGGTGATTGAGGGAATTGGGGTAATTTGGGTAATTGGGGTGATTTGGGTAATTGAGGGAATTCTGGGGAATGAAGGAAAAAAGAATTTTGGGAACTATCTATTAAATAATTTTTTGGCATAACCTTCTACTCGTCAAATACATAATTCCCAAAATTTTTCTATACAAGATGGTAGCACTTTAAACTGCCCCTCCTCTAAAACCTTCCCAACGGTAGCTACCAACCGCCAGCTACCATTACAATTCCTTCCGTAATCTGGCTACGGGCAAATTCATCTGTTCGCGGTACTTGGCAACCGTCCTGCGGGCTATGTTGTAGCCCTTTTCCTTGAGGAGGTCAGTGAGCTTTTGATCGGAGAGGGGTTTCTTTTTATCCTCGTTCTCAATGTAATCGGACAGGATCTTTTTGACTTCCCGTGTGGAGACTTCCTCACCACTCTGGGTTTGAAGCGACTCGGAGAAAAAGGATTTCAAGGGGAACGTGCCGAACTCCGTTTGCACGTACTTGCTGTTCACCACACGCGAAACTGTTGAGATATCCATACCGATGCGTTCAGCGATGTCCTTGAGGATCATGGGCTTAAGCTGTGTTTCATCGCCCGTCAGGAAATAATCGTATTGGAAATCCATGATGGCCCGCATGGTTTTGAGCATGGTCTGCTGCCGCTGTTTGATGGCATCGATAAACCACTTGGCCGAGTCGAGCTTCTGCTTCACGAACATGGCCGTTTCCTTCTCCTTCTGGCTCTGATGTTTGCGCTCTTCGAGCGACTTCAGCATCTCCTTGTAGGAATCGCTGATTTTCAGGTCAGGCGCATTGCGCGAATTGAGTGTCAGCTCAAGCTCACCGTTGTTGTTGGTAATGATAAAATCGGGAACTACATATTCCTGTGTTGTGGGCGTGGGCGCAAAGACACTACCGGGTTTGGGATTCAAATGCACAATGACGTCTATGGCCTCTTTGAGTTCATCGTCATCGATAGTAAGAGCTTTTTTAAGCTTGGTGTAGTGCTTTTTGGTAAAGGCCTCAAAATAATCCTGCAGGATTTGCTCAGCAAGTTGCTGGTACTTGTCCGGCTCTTCGATGCGCCTGAGCTGGATCAGCAGGCATTCCCGCAAATCCCTTGCCCCTGTTCCGGGGGGATCGAACGTCTGGATTTTCTCCAACAGGCGTTCCAGCTCTTCTTCACTTGTGTAAACGTTCCGCGTGAACGCCAGGTCATCCACAATGGCGTCCAGTTCGCGTCTTAAGTAACCTTCGTCATCAATGCTTCCCACGAGGTGCATGGCGAGTTCGTGCTCGCGATCGTGCTCATTGAGCTCCAGCAGTCCAACCTGCTGCTGGAGGTGGTCTTGGTAGGTTTCTTTAACGCGGATGGGGGGCTTTTTATCTTCTTCCTCGTCATCACCGCCTGTTGCACTCCCTAATTTGTAAGATGCTACATCATCATCGTTGTAATAATCCGACAGATCGATATCGCCCGCATCGATGTCGTTGCTCTCCCCGTTTTCTGTATCACTCGCCATTTCTTCGTAATCTTGCTCCTGCGGATCGTTTTGCTCGCCCTCTTCAAGGGCCGGATTACTTTCCAGCTCCTGCTTGAGCCGTTGCTCAAGGGACGCAGTGGGCACCTGCAGCAGCTTCATCAACTGGATCTGCTGGGGCGATAACTTCTGGAGTAGTTTTTGATTTAATTTCTGCTCTAACATTCTTTATTGTAAGCGCTCAGTTTCATGAATTTAGCCACAAAGTCACGAAGACACGAATGAATAGCGTAAAATTTGCACTTCCCGTTTTACCCTTTGTTATTTCCTTTCATTTTCAAGACTCTCGGATTTTGATTTTTTATAAATGAGCTTTGTGTCTTTGTGGCTAAATGTTATATTGATTCATCATCCTTTGACCAACCGCATGGAATGAACAATTCGTTTGCTAAATTTATCATTAATTTAGCAAATTTTGATTGAAATCCCCCACTGTAAAAGCATTATAAAAGGTTTAGCGCACTATGGCACAACAATACACCAAAGACCTTGCCAACGTAGAAGGGCAAGAAGTAACCATGAAGGGCTGGGTAGCGAATCGCAGGGAAAGCAAAGGCCTTGCGTTTATCATTATGCGGGACGGCACCGGTTTTTGCCAATGTGTGGTGAACGAGAACGCAGTGACGGCCGAGGAGTTCGATCAAGCTACACACCTGAACCTGGAGGATGTTATCACCATAACAGGTGAGGTGGTCCAAGACGAGAAACAGATTGGCGGGTACGAGCTCCAGGTCACGGCATTGAACGTTATCGAAAAGAGCGAGGACTATCCGATTGCCAAAAAAGAGCACGGTGTCGGCTTTTTGATGGATCACCGCCACTTGTGGCTGCGCTCTATGCGCCAATGGGCCATTATGCGGATCCGCAATCGCATTATCATGGCCATCCACCAGTTTTTCCAGGAGCGCGATTTTATCCAAATGGACGCCCCCATGTTTACGGGCAATGCCGTGGAAGGCACCACCGATCTGTTCGAAACCGACTTCTTCGGTCAGCCGGCCTATCTCTCCCAATCGGGCCAGCTTTATGGTGAAGCGTTGGCCATGGCCCAGAGCAAGATCTACACGTTTGGCCCCACGTTCCGGGCGGAGAAATCCAAGACCAGGCGCCACTTGTCCGAGTTCTGGATGATTGAGCCCGAGATGGCTTTTTACGATCTCGAAGCCAC
>PXTV01000004.1:0-3394 GCA_003022985.1 Bacteroidetes bacterium SW_11_45_7
AAACCTGTAGGTAAAGAAGATACGGTAAAGCTCGAAAAAACATACAAGCCTGTTCCAAAAGGTCTAAGCCTTGTCATCGGGTGTGCCACGTTCCCCGTCTGGAACTCGATGCCCGGCTTATTTGGCGATTTGATCACCGGCAACACGGCACTTTTTAAGCCACACCCGGAATCCGTGCTTCCGCTGGCATTAATTATCGCAGAAATTCAAAAAGCAGCTAAAAAGCACGGTTATAATCCGCTCATTGCTGAGTTAGCCGCTGATACGCAGGACCATTTGCTCACCAAGGATCTGGCCGAACACGATGATGTGCATGTGATCGACTTCACAGGTAGTTCACAGATGGGCGAATACATCGAATCACTGATCAACAGGGGCAAAACGGTCTTCACTGAAAAAGCGGGTATCAACTCGGTGATCCTGGATTCGATGGATGACTTGAAAGGCTCCATGCAGAACCTTTCGTTTGCCGTGTCCCTCTATTCAGGGCAAATGTGTACCGCACCTCAGAATTTTTACATCCCCGAAAACGGGATTCAAGCCGGAGGTGAACATATAAGCTATGAAGATACCGTAGATGCTCTCAAAGAAGCGATCTCCGGCCTTGCCAGCCATCCCAAGATGGGGCACAACGTGTTGGGTGCTGTTCACGATGAGAAAACGCTGGAGCGGGCGAACAATGCTGAAAGTATTGGCGGCCGGCTGATCCGTAAAGCCGAGCCGATTGCACATCCCGATTTCCCCAATGCGCGCACATGCTCCCCGGCTATTATCGAAGTGGATGCCAAAGACCGCGATAAATACGAGCAGGAGCTTTTCGGCCCGGTAATCGTAGTTGTGAAAACCAAGAGCACTGAAGAATCGGTAAGCATTGCCAAGGAATTGTCCGGCCGAAAAGGCGCTATCACTTGTGCGGCTTATACCACGGAGGACAAGAAGATGGACTACATCGAGCAGGAGATGGAAGAGGCCTTTGTTCCGGTCACCTTCAACTTGTTAGGGCCCGGCCCCGTTGCCGTCAACCAGAACGAGAGCTTTTCCGATTTCCACGTTTCAGGCGGTAATCCGGCAGGAAATGCCAGCTTCACCGACCCCGATTTTATCGTCAGGCGCTTCCGGTGGATTGGCCACAAGAGGCGGGTTGAAAAGTAAAGAAGGCAAATCAGAATGGGAGAAGGTTCCTCTGTTCTACAGCGGGACCTTCTTATTTAGGGATGGGATGAGAAAACTCAATATATTTCCGGACCTTTACAGGAATTATTTTTTACTTTACCAATCAAAATTTGCAATTATGCACAAGTTCAATCTCTTTTTTATCATGTTGTTTACGGGCCTTGTTTTTATTGGCTGTGGCAATTCCCGCCAAAGCGAAGAGGCAGAAGTAAGCGAAGAAAAAGATGCACCAGAAGAATCGACAACATCAGGTGCTACCTATGCCGTGAATATGAATAAAAGCAAAATCAAGTGGGAGGGTGCAAAGAAGTTTACCAATACCAGCCATAACGGTGTTATTAATTTGAAAAGCGGCAGCTTTAAAGTGGAAAACGGTTCCATCAAGGCGGGTAATTTTGTGATTGATATGACGTCCATTCAGAATACTGATCTGGAGGGATCACCCGAGGATCAGAAAAAGCTGGTGGGTCACCTGAAATCGGAAGATTTCTTTCATGTAGAAAAATACCCGGAGGCCAAGTTTGAGCTGACAGGCGTGGAGGCATTATCAAACGATACGGCTCATACCCACAAAATTAACGGTAACCTGAGCTTGAAAGATGTAACCAAGAACATCGGATTTCCGGCTACTGTGAATATGGAAGATGGTCAATTCACTGCTAAGGCGGAGTTCAACATCAACAGGGCTGATTTTAATGTGAAGTACGGTTCAGAAACCTTTAGCCCCGAATTGGTGCAGGATAAAATCATTAAAGATGCCATTCACCTCGATATCAATCTGGTTGCTAAGCGGCAGAGTTCTTCATGAAATAAGAGGAATTTGATAATCGATCCATTCTTTTCCTAAAACAAATTCCCTGTTCAACATTGAGCAGGGAATTTTTTATGCAGAAAGGTTGGCGGGCTAAAATTATCCCATTTTATGCGAGACGCGTGGCTTGGTGACTAAACTATTGCATTAGATGGGTTTATCCCGTCCCGAATCTCACGATATCGCGATCGGGACCAGCCACCCCGACTTAGATTTGACGGGGCTTTCAGAAGTTTTTCCGGAAGCCCCGTTTTTCATCTGAGTAACGCATGAGTAACATGAATTGCCATTTTGGTAACGATCATTCAAGTCTTGATTTGAAGTAGCCCGTATAGTGGTATCGCTTAAAATTGTGTCTGCACCAATGTAAATGTGATGTTTATCTCTTTGCAAGGTACATGGCATGCCCTTCCCTACTCATCCTTTGCAATCTTTCCTAAACTACGCTCTTTAGTGGGGTCACTCCTGCTTTATATCCTCTCACCATAGACATATTAGGTAGGACAAAAAGGCCCGTGCCCTGAATAATGGTATAGATGAAGGTCATATCAATTAAGTATTCCACCCCATCTATTTTATTTTAACGTTTTATTACGTAGTCACAGTGCATCTCCTGCACGCATTTCAACGTATTTTTTAAAAAAATTGCCTGCTTTTTTTGTGAAACAAAAAATGTTTTTTATATTTCACAATACAGTCTTATAAAAAGCGGATGGCACGACTATGAAAGCCGCTGATCAAGAGTGATGAACAAGCCCTCCGCCAACAATAAGCATTGTATGATCGTGATTGATATATACTGTAATTATTTCTTAATATAAAACCAGTTTGATTATGAAATCCATCATGCTTTTTTTGATTAGTCCGCTATTATTTGTTACGCTTCAAACATCCGGCCAAGTGTCAGGAAACAAGCTTGCCTTAACAGCTTCTTCTCCAACGAAGAACAAAGTGTTGCTTAACTGGCAACGGCCGGATAAAAGCAATTACACGGTAAAGATTAAATCCTGTAAGGGAGTCGTTATTGCTACTGTGGAAAATGGCAGTTCTTACACGGTAGCCAACCTCTCCCCTAATACCGCATACAGTTTCAAGGTCATGATCGTCAAACCCGGAGAGCCTGCTCAATTGAGCGAATGCAAGACGGTAAAAACCAAAATGACGAGTCCGTTCGGAAACTGATGCAATCCGGACTGAATCCTTGCCATATTTTAATTAAATGCAAAACAGAATCATTATGCAACCTATTCGATCGATGCTTTTAACGATAAGCACTTTGCTCCTATGTACACTGAGCATTTGGGCCCAACAAGATACAACGAACGGGTTCAGTATCGGGGACACCATCTTTGATTCCCATTCCTCGGCAATCTTCGAGTTACGTTCACAGGATAAAGGATTCTTACCCAC
>PXTV01000004.1:3490-10392 GCA_003022985.1 Bacteroidetes bacterium SW_11_45_7
TGGCTGGCAGGCGATGAGTGGCGAAAGTCACTGGGCTAATGACACCGCGGACAACATTTATTACACAATGGGTAATGTAGGTATTGGCACCACAGAGCCGCAAAAGCAACTGCAACTCGAGGGACTTATGCAAACCCGTATGAATAGTTACAGTTTTAGACTCGACACTTCTGCTGTTCATGGCTTCCCTCTTACAGGGGCGTATTTATATAAGAACATCGACAGCAGCAGGTTTATGGCAAGCGGCATCCTAGATGCCAGTGCGGTAGGCGGCCCGAAAAATCTTTATACGGTAAATTACTCCAACCTGGATAGTGGCAAAATGACACAATTTTCCGTGCGGGAAGACTACTTACAATTAAACGTCAACGATGAGCAGAAACAACAGGCCACGGGCATTGGATTAGAGCCATCCGGCGCATCGATAATCGCCTCAGATCCTGATTTTAACAAGCCCTATTCTTCCTTTAATACAAGCCGCTCGCTTCTAAGGATGGTCCATAAAAATGATCAAACAGAAACGACCATCGATGCGGATTCACTTAGTGCAAATATTGTGTATTCCGAGCAAGCGAGTGCTTCAGGTTCAGGTAAAATGCATAAGTTTAGCGTCAACAATACAGGTATTGAAATGCAGCTGGAAGACTCTACGAACAACGTCCCTTACTTACACTTTTCCATGAGTGACGGCCTGGTCGTTGCCGGCAAAGGGCAAAGTTCAAAGACATTTACTGTCAAAGACAGTGCAGATACCGATGTATTTTATCTCAAAAATGATGGTCAGGCATGGTTTGAGGGGAATGTGGGTATTGCCGAAAGCAGCCCTTCTGAAAAGCTGCATGTAGATGGCAACATTCTCGCCAGTGGCGCCATCACCGAAAACTCGGACGCCCGCCTGAAAGAAGATATCCACAAGCTGGAGAGTGCACTGGACAAAGTAGGTAATTTAAGAAGCGTAAGTTATGAGTGGAGCGACCCGCAGAAAACCAAAGGAAAACGCCTCGGCCTCATTGCCCAGGAAGTGGAAGAAGTTTATCCCGACCTGGTTGGTGAAGACAACCACGGCAATAAGCACCATGGAAGGGAGAATGAGTCAGAAGTAACAACCAGGCTCACTGTATCTGCAACACTAAAATCCAACTCTCATGGTACCTTCTAAATTATCCCTACCAATCTACCTGTTCGCCTTCCTCCTATTCACCTGCGCCACAATGCAACTGAGCGCCCAGATCTATATCAACAACCAAGGGGCGGATGTCCATGTCCAATCCGGCACACACGCAAACTTTGACAGCAAGAGTTTTCAGAACAAAGGGGCTTTTAGTAACTGGGGCATCATCTTCTTGCAAAACAAGTTTGCCAATCAGGGAAATACCATTTTAGGGAGCCAAAGCGTAACCACAGTTCAGGGTAATTGGCTTAGCAACGGCAGCATGACAGCTGATTCGCTCAGTAATGTCATTTTCACTGGCGACACCCAAACAATAGCCGGGGATTCGGCAGGGGTTTTTTACGATTTGACATTAGCAGGCAGCGGAGTCAAGATCATGCAAACCGATGTAATTGTTGCCAATCGGCTTGATGCCGACAGCATACCACTTGACCTCAATGGTTACACGCTTCATTTGCTTAACTCCTCCCCGCAGGCATTGGACAGCACGGTACAATTGATCGAAGGCACGGGCAAAGTGCGCTGGTACATTGGCGAGGATACCGGTACATACAACCTGCCGTTTGTCACTGATAGTGGACAAGATGTGAGCATGAGTTTTGAGGTGGTTAATCCGGGAATAGGAAGTAATGGCTGGCTGGAATTCGGGACATATGGAACGGACGCCACCCAAAGTCCCAACAATGAACCCAAGCCCGATGTTCTGCAATACTACCCGGAAGCCAGCACAGGGATCGACAGCAACTGGCAGAAAATTGCCGACAGGTATTGGGTGAGTGGGGTGGGTGGTTTTATCGAACGACCTGTAAGTAAAATAATATTAAATTACTTAGACAATGAGTACGGTGGTACAAATGATATCGTTGAAGATAGCTTAATATCTTCTGTGTTAAGAAACCAAAAGTTAGGGCGAAAAAAAGGCAAATTAAAAGCTTCTCAAAATCAATATCGGCTTGATACTTTGAGTAACTATTCGTCCATTTTATTACATGAACGTGGTATAAGTTGGCAAGGTAATTTGTTTTTTATCTACTTTGAAGATACAACAAATATTGCTTTAGCAGATTCAGAATTGACGTCAATAGGAGTTACTGTCAGTGACACATCAACCTATTTCCAAAGGTTTTCTGTTATAATGGATACAACAAAGGTTAGCTTAGTTGAAACCAAAAACTGGGTAATCAATATTTCTAAAATTCCAAAAATACAAAACATTAATGATGTTTCAAGAAATTTGATAAATATAAATAAACTACAAGATATTCCTTATGAATTAACTGGTAAAAATGTCAATGTGGGACAATGGGAGTTAAATGTTCCTCATGAAATACATAAAGATTACGAAGGCAGAATGCACATAATAGACAACTGTGTACCGTATCAGACACAACCACCGCACCAAAGTGAACGACATGCCTCTCATGTTTGCGGTACAATGATAGGTAATGGTGTAGCTAGTCAAATCGCTGGAGGAACGCCAGGACAATGGAAAGGAATGGCTACAAAAGTACATAATTATGCTGCTAGTGCTTGGTATCAAGGAGGGGCTGGATGTGCTACTGATCCCATTACAGAAATGAAAGATGCTCATAATAATCAAGAAATTGTTTTAGTTAATAACTCTTGGAATACTTCAGGTGATTGTTTGGATAATGATTATTATTCACATTTAGATTGTTATATAGGTTTTGCACCAGATATTGATAAATTAGTAAGAGATGAAGAACTTTCAGTCTTCTTTGGAGCTGGCAATAGCCAACAACTGGTAAAAAATTCTTGTGGAGGAACTGGAGGATATGGAAGCATCTTACCATTAGGTGCTGCTAAGAATATAGTAACAGTTGGTGCTGTTGATAAAACTAAAAGCTTAACTTCATTTAGTAGTATGGGACCTACAGCAGATGGGCGGTTAAAACCTGATGTTGTTGCATATGGTCAAAATGTTCAGTCCTGCGATGCGGGATTCACAACCTATTACTCAGGTTCCGGAACTTCTTCTTCTTGTCCTGCTGTATCTGGCATGGCCACCTTGTTAATAGAACATTTTAAGAATTTAAATAGCGGTAATGTCCCCCGTCCGGATTTGTTAAAATCAATTATCCTTAATACAGCAGATGATTTAGGTAACACAGGCCCAGACTTTAAATATGGTTATGGCTTGGTTAATGCAAATTCAGCAGCCAAAACCATATGTACTAGTAGCTTTTTAACTGATAATGTTAAAGCTTCAGGTAGTAACCCGCCTAATACAAATACACATAGCATTAAAATTTCAAATTCGCCAGCTAAACTCAAAGTAATGTTGGCTTATTCTGATCCAGCAATAACTGGAGGTGTTAATGATTGTTCAACCTTAACACCTTTACTTGTTAATGATTTGGACTTGAGATTAAAAGATCCAAATGGTAACAGTTATCAACCTTTGACATTACATCCTTTTAATAATTTATCTGCTTCAGCAACTCAAGACGATAATGAAAGGGACAATGTAGAACAAGTAGTTGTAAATAATAGTACTAATATCCAAATGAATGGTCAATGGGAGATTGAGGTCATTGGTGAGAATATAGCCCAAGGAGCTAAACAAAGGTATGCAATTACTTGGCAACACTCGCAACCTAACGAAATGAAAATTTCTCTTTCCTCCGAAGACCATAATGGCTGCCCCGGCAAAGGTACTGCTACTGCTGAAGTTGAGACTTGTGGGGAGTCTCCTTTTATTTATGAATGGAGTGACGGCCAGACGACACAAACTGCCACAGATCTAAGCCCTGGTACATACTCTGTAACGGTGACTGATGCAAATGGCGTAACTGCAACAGACAATATCCACATAAACAGCACTTTAAGTGATCCCAATGGCGCCACCATAAGCAGTGGAACAACTGTAACCTGGACATCAGATAAACAATTAGGGGACCGATTGATTATCGAATCTGATGCAGAATTGATTATTGATGGGGCGACTGTTGAGTTCAAAGATATTAATCCAGGGGGACATTCTAACGTGGAAATAGAAAGGGGCAGCTCAGGAACACCTGGCGGTAAACTTGTGCTTAAAAATGCAACTTTACGTGGGCTAAAAGGATGTGGCACGATGTGGAATGGCATAGAGGTAGATGGCAATCCAAATCGGTTTCAGGACTATCCAAACTTTACTAATAGCATACAGGGGCGAATGATCATAAAAGGGTCAACGATCAGAGATTCACGGAAAGGCGTGTACTTAGGGGCTGAGAATCAATTTGGACAGCCATTGACGAATCATGGAGGCGGTATTATACGTTCTGAGGAATATAACGGTACGAATAGCCAATTCATCAACAATGGCTACAGCATTCGTTTCAGCCCTTATTATAGTGGTAATTCAAACATGAGCCATATTTACAACACTGAGTTCATCTGCAACAGCAACTTCCTGGAAGAGGATGATGACGGCAATACATTAAACGCCCACCTGCTGATGAAAGGTGTGGAGCAAGTACCTGTGATCTTGAGTGATTTTGACAACACCTCCACCAGTTCCAGTGGCTTTGAGGGAGACGGTATAAGAGCCATCGATACTGAAGGGATGGCCATTTGGGCCAGTAATTTTGATAATCTTCATACCGGTATTGACATAACGGGTGGAAGCGGCATGAATAATGTTGCCTGGGGCTGTGAATTTACTGGCAACGACTTTGGCATTTTTGCGACCGGCACCGATAATCTTAATATAATGGGTGATGATTATTACAATATCCCTAACGTCTTCAACATCCCCGATGCTGCCACCAATGACGCAGCAGGCATACATGTGGAAAACAGCAGTGGCCTCCAAATTGCCCATAACCGCTTTGAAGGGAACGCCAGCAGTAGTTGCGGCAGCGGTCCGTGCAGCTATGGTATTGTAGTAGATGACTCAAAAAGTGCAGGCGGCACAATCTTCCGCAATGACTTCCACGGCACCCACTTTGGGGTGCAGACCGAAGGGCTAAACCCCGAGCTCAACATTCGCTGCAACCGCTTTGAATACGACCCCACCACGTCCACTGCCGGTGCCCACCCGGATCATGCCTGGGCCTCGCTGGCCACCGAATGTACCAATCCCATTCAGCTTTGTTTTCAACCATGGCCAAGTGGAAATCCTACCTGCTTTACCATTTGCGGATTAGACCCTATTGTCCCCGCCAGCTACTATGGGAAGCTCGCCAATCAAGGTGACCCGGGATGTGCCGCCAACCACGAATTAGCCGCAGGCAACCGCTGGATGACCAACGACAACTCAACAACGCCACCAAATTGCCCCACGCCCTCTCACATCTACGTGGAAGAAAACATCACACCGTTTGAGTATTATCATCACTATAGGGATGCAAATAATGATCGAAGAGTGATTCCTGATTGTGCCTCTTCCTGGTGGGAAAACGCCGGAAGAAGACAATCATGTTTTCCAGTGAGCGAAGCACCCTGGCCCCAATCCTGCCAGGACCCAAATCGCTCATTGAGAGTCCTCCATCCCGATTCCAGTGACACGAACGACTGGAGCGAACTTGATACCATGCAGCAACAATACGATGATTATGCCCAGCAGAAGCAGCAATTGGAAGAGGAGGCGGATAGTATTCGGGCGTCCTTCGATGGCGGGAATAGCAATAAATTAATGGACAGTGTGCTAAATATGAATTTTGGGCTGTACAAAAATGATAGTATTTTACGAAGGAATAGTCCCCTCAGCGATGGGATGATGGCAACCGCCATCCTGGAGGATGTTTATGGAGGCGAGGCCCCGGCCAGGGATATGCTGCGCGACCTGCTGGTGATGAACGTGCCGCTGCAAGCGCGTACCATAAGTATGGCCCGGCTCCCAGAAGTGGGGCTGAACGATGAACGCATGGAAAGCGTAATGACCGCCCAAACGGAAGGCCCGTTTGACAGCGTGCGCACTGGCTATGTGGATACAATGGCCCTGGCCAAACGCTACGATTCCAAAATGCGCCAGGTGGCCCATTCCCTGCGTTTCTGGAAGGGCTACCGGGATATGCAGGATACAACGGGGACGTCAACGCATTACAAAACTTATTTACGCAATGATTCCTCGCTGACCTCCAAGAAACAATTAACAGAACTTCTGCTGGAGCAGGACAGCATGACGGAAGCCGAAGCTGTGTTGGATACTGTCTGGCAGGTAAGCGGGCCGGAGGATTCCATTGAAACCCAGTGGTTTGCCGACTATGTGAACCTGACAATTGAAATTGGCGACAGCATTTACACTATGGACAGCACCCAAAAAGCCGAGATGTACGACATAGCCGAAAGTGGAGCGCATGTGGCGCCTAAAGCGCAAGCTGTTCTTGTACTGATAGATTCCACCGATTTCAACTATCCCATCGAAAAGATTGAAACTACGTCATCGAAGTGGAGTGAACAAGAGGCAACTGAAGAAGTGCCTCCACAAGCACAGATGGTGGACAGTTCGGCTCAGTTGCGATTCAAGCTCTATCCGAACCCCAATTATGGTATGATGACATTGGAATATACGTTAGAAGAGAAACGGGGCAAGATAAAGATGTTTGATGTAACCGGGAGACAGATCTTGGAGAAGCGATTAAAAAAAGGTGCTCACAAAGTCAGGGTGGCTCCCGGCAATGTTAGCAGTGGCATGTACATTTACAGAATAACCAGTGACAAGGAGCAACTCCATCAGGGTAAAGTTGTGATCATGAGGTAAGTATGAAAACAGCGATTCTTT
>PXTV01000005.1 GCA_003022985.1 Bacteroidetes bacterium SW_11_45_7
GCGTTCGCGATTCGGCATTAATTCCCGTATCGACTATTACTCGGCTGAAACGCTCCAGCACATTATCCTCCGGTCCGCTAAGATTCTTGAAACGCAAATCACTTCAGACGGGGCTATGGAGATTGCCGGACGTAGTCGTGGAACACCGCGAATCGCCAATCTCTTTCTCAAGCGCATCCGCGACTTTGCCCAGGTTAAAGGGGATGGCCACATCGACCTGGAGATTGCCAAATACGGGCTTGAAGCATTGGATGTTGACGAACACGGCCTGGACGAGATGGATAACCGCATTCTTACAACCATCATCGACAAGTTCAAAGGTGGGCCGGTAGGTATTACAACCATTGCCACTGCGGTAGGGGAAGAAGCCGGTACAATTGAGGAAGTTTACGAACCCTTTCTTATCCAGGAGGGCTATATTAAGCGAACACAGCGAGGCCGTGAAACGACCGAATTGGCTTATCAACACCTCGGTAAAACGCCTCCGGGCCAGGAAGGAATGCTTTTCGAGTAATTAAAAGCGCCATAGACCGCGCAGGGTCAGCACATTATTGAATTGCCTGAGCGTGCCGAATCGGTTACCACTGAGGCATTTTTTGTCAAATGGATTATTAGGGTTTAAGGTTCGCTGTCCAATGCCACCAAGCGAATAAGAACCGCGTAAATTTAGACCCAAATTGTCGGTTAGCATGAAGGTGACGCTCACAACACCTTCAAGAACCCGGGAATTGTAAGAATTATTTGGGATAGGTGTCTCGAGCCCTTGCCGTTTTTCTTTAGTACGTATCAGATTCCCAACAGAGAGTCCCGCACTAAAAATGCCGATTTTAGTATCGTGATAGTTGAAGAGAACCGGTACATCGATGTAATCGAGCACCAACTTGTAGGAGCATTCGGGCGATGCATTGGTCAATGTTCGCTTTGCGCCTTTCTGGCTATAGAGGATTTCAAAACTTACGGACATGTTCTCGTGAAAACGTACATAAGCCGTGGCGCCCCCATTTGCACCAATTTTATTGTAGCCGGCAACCCCGTCACCCTCTACTTGTGATACATTAAAGCCCGCTAATACACCTGCTCTGAATAATTGATATTCCTCCTGCTTCTGCTGACCCAACAGGGCAAACGGGAGGAGTGTAGCCAGCAAAATCAGGGGGAGTTTTTTCATAGTTAGGCCCAACTCGTTACTTTTGATAAGCATGATCAAATATACAACGAACACGCTGAAAAAGTTGGAGCAAATGCTCGAGGAGACGGGCATGACCGTTCGTTATGAGAAGGGCAGTTTCGCTTCCGGCTACTGCATTCTACAAGATCGGCACGTAGTAGTTGTTAATAAGTTTTACCCTTTAGATGCCCGTATCGATACGCTTTTGGAAATTATTGATGAACATGGCGTAGACGAGAGCAAGCTCTCCGATCAGTCCCGCAAATTGATGGCTAAAATCCGTAAAACGAAGGAAAACAATTGAAGATCACATTCCTCGGTACGGGAACATCCCACGGTGTGCCGGTTATAGGCTGTGATTGTAGTGTATGTCAGTCACAAGCTCCCAAAGATGACCGTACGCGCAGTTCTGTGATGATAGAGGCGGCAAACGAAACAGATGATCAGTGGCGGAGACTTGTGATCGACAGCGGCCCGGATTTCAGACGGCAAATGCTGCGCGAGCAAGTGAAACAGCTCGATGCCCTCCTCCTTACGCACGGTCATAAGGATCATACGGGTGGGCTGGATGATATCCGGGCTTACAATTACATCCAGGAACATGCTATGCCCGTCTACTGCGATCAAATCACTGCTGCCCTCCTCAAAAAACAATACGACTACATCTTTGCCGATGATCCCTACCCGGGTGTGCCTGTCGTTGATCTGAAACCGATTGAAGAACCCTATTTCGATGTGGAAGGCTTGCGGATAACACCCATCAATGTTGACCACTACGGCTTGCATGTTACTTGCTTTCGCATAGGGGATTTCAGCTATATACCTGACGCGAGCTATATTGCGCCCCGGGAAAAGCAAAAAGCGATGAACAGCAAAGTGCTGGTGGTTAATGCACTGCGTAAGTCAACACATCCGGCCCATTTCAGCTTGCGGGAAGCGCTGGCTCTGGTGGATGATCTGAAACCGGAGCAGGCCTATTTTACCCATATCAGCCACAAATTAGGGCTTCATGCGGAGGTTCAGAATGAATTACCATCGCATGTGTCACTGGCCTGGGATGGCCTGACTTGTGAGATTTAGTGATCCTTTAGGCACCATGCCCATGCTATTGGTTGGTGTTGGTTCGTTCCTTCTCTTTTGTATGCTTTGAGAAACAGTAGCAATGACCTTGAAACGGCTTCTTTTTTGGCTAACCATCTTTAGCATTTCGATGGCCTACATTGAAAGCGCCACAGTTGTATATCTGCAAAAACTCTACTACCCAGAAGGGTTTTCGTATCCGCTCAAGCCGATGGTTGATTTATTTTATGGGGAGATGGGGCGAGAGGTTGCTACTATTTTTATGCTATTGAGCGTTGGCGTTTTAGCAGGACGGACGGGCCTGCAGAAATTTGCATGGTTCCTGTTTTGCTTTGGCTTGTGGGATATTTTCTACTACATCTGGCTGGTAGTACTAAAAGGCTGGCCTACCTCGCTGTTTACCCGCGATATCTTATTCCTGATCCCTGTTGCCTGGGTAGGGCCGGTATTAGCGCCTGTTATCTGCTCGCTCGGCATGATGCTGTTGGCAGGGATGATCCTCCATCTCTACCATCTTGGCTATAAGCCGTATGTAAAACCGGTTGAGTGGGTGATTATGCTCACCGGTGTATTTGTGATCTTCGTCAATTTTATATGGGAATACAGTTCCATGATTATTGCCAATGGCTATTGGGTCAATTTTTTCAATCTTTTGCAGCACGACCCCTTTCTAAAGGAAATCGCCAATTTTGTCCCAGATCCTTTCAACTGGCCTGTTTTTATCATTGGCTGCCTTACCACTTTAAGTGGCATGCTGATGTTCTATACCCGCACCCGTCCAACTGCAGGTTAAACGGCACTATATCACAGAGAAGTGGTATGGAAATGCCCGCTTCTCATCCGATCTTTTTGCAATGACAAGGTGTGCTCTTGCAATTTGCTTATCCTCTCTTGTAGGATTTCCTTATCCCGCTTGTTTTTACTGAGAACATCCGCTACAACAATGTAACCCACTTCAGCACCTATTTCACAAATCTGATTATAGTGGGTGATCAATTTACTCGTGAGCTGTTGCAAGGAATCGAGGAGTTTTTGGTCGGGTATATCCTTATTGGTCCCACTAATGGTGGCATTGATAAGAGGGCTTATCTGGTTCTGCACAAATGCTTGATCTCCATCCCATGACGATAGGTTAAGCAATGTTAAGGAATCTTGAGCCCGTTTGCTATGGGTGGCTTCATAGGTGGCATAATCCTCCAAAAGAGGCTGCAACTTATTAGAGGTGTAGTTTTGGCGGCAGGACCGGATGCAATTATTGACGTTGCGTTCGGTTCTGGCAAGGTCTTTAACCCGGTCGATAAACAAACCCGGAGAAGCTGTCGATGTAGGCATAAGAAAAAGATTATGATGTGCAAATAATTTGTTTCTTTTATCAAAGCATAACTCGTTCAATCGCATAATAAAAAAATCATACTGCCGAGCCAAATCACAGTAGAACATTCTTGCCATTGATCCTGCAAACAGCGTTTGAATGGGGGAGGGAAGTTGATAACAAAGGCAGGCATTAGCATTTGAGAAACAAAGGAGGACCCGGGCATAAAAAAAGGACCCGCTAAGGTCCTTTTCAAATTGCTTTTGAGAAGGATATTCAGGGATCGAAAACATCCTTGACCTTATCTTCAGCATCGTCAGCAGCATCCTCAGCGTTATCCTTCGCCTCGTCTTTTGCTTTGTCACCGGCTTTGTCAGCAGCTTTTTCGGCTTCTTTTTGCGCCTCATCCTCAGCTTCATCTGCGGCTTTCTGCGCCTCCTCTTTTGCTTTGTCCTTAGCTTTATCAGCGGCTTTTTGGGCTTCTTCCTTTGCTTTGTCCTTTGCCTTTTCCGCAGCTTCCCGTGCTTTTTTCTCGGCTTGTTCTTTGGCTTGATCTACCTGTTCTTGCACCATATCTTTCGTGCTGCTCTGCATGGCGCTTTTGTTGAGCGATACGGAAATGTTGGGATCGTTCATGGGGCCGTTGATACCAATATCAAAAGCGAGATTGTCCGGCATTGCATTTTGAAGCCCGGGTATGTTGGCTGACGCCACCAGGTTCTGGACGGCATCATTGGCAGCGCCCAACTCATCCCGTGGAATCACCGTACCTGCTGTATAATCCAATGTTTGATCCAATCCGTGGGAGCCTTCAACTGTAGTTGTGATGTTATTTTGTTGCACTGTGACCGGCTCAAGATGTACGCGGCCATTTTTGATGCGCAAGCTAGCATTTACATCTCTCACTTTCAGTTCTTTGGCTTGATTGTAGTTGAGCTTATCAGCTATCTTTGTCAGAGCAGGGAAATTTCTGATTTCGGCATTCGGTATGCCCACTTGCCCTCTGCCGTTGATCGTCTTCATTTTGAGGCCCATGTTCCCGGTCATTTGACCATTGAGCCGCATATTGCTGTTGAACTTGCCGTGGAAAAACCTGGCTATGGGAGCCAGCTTCTTGACGGTGTTGAACTTCTTGAACGACTTTTGAATAGCCAGCTTGCGAATGTCGTAGTTGACACTGATTGCCGGGTTGGTCTTGCTCTTTTTGGTGGAATAGGAAGCGTCCATGTTGATCTGGCCATCGAGCACGAGAGCGCGCAGGTTGCGCAGTTTGAGCGTTTCATCGCGGATGATGATGGCGCCATTCACATTGCGCAGCTTCGTGTCGCCATAGATAATCTTACCGAATTTCCCATTGACAACAAAATCGAGATTAGCGGGCACTTCGTACACCGAATAGCTGCCGGTATCCGGTGATTCCTCCTTTGACGAAGACGCCTCCCTTTCAGACTCCGTCATGAACTGGTTGGTGTTGAACGTATTGGAGCGCAAGCTGAACGATCCTTTCAACATGTCGCCCTTGAGCGCATAACCGAGCGCATTGTCGATGGAGCCGTTCATCTTCAGGTCGCTTTCGCCAATGGTGGCTTTGAACTCGCTAAGCGTCACACTGCGCGGGTTAAAGCTCATCTGCATGGTCTTGATGGCCACAGGATTCGGCAGATCGGGGCTTTTGTAGTTGAAGCCCGTAAGCGACAGGTTACCGCTGGCGTCCACACGCGAATAGCGCTCCTGCTCAACATTTGACATGCGGGCCTTCACGGCCAGGTTGGCGTCCAGTTTGCCCTGCAGCTTCTGGCCTTTTTCGAGCGGATAATACTTGTCCACATTGGCCAAATCCAGCTTGCCTTTCGCCTTGGCGTCAATGTAGGGGTCGCTCATGGGATCGGTCAGGTTCATGCTCATCTCCACCGGTGCTCCGCCCAGCTCCATGTAGAGCCGCTTCATGTTGATCGTCATCTCGTCCAGCTTGCCGCCAGGGTGCTTGATGCTCGTTTTCATGGCCACGTTATTCACGGATGACGGCAGATCTGGATATTGGAACATGCCGTTCTCAACCTTCATCTCCAGCGAAAAGGAAGGATAATGGTCATCGATGTATTTGCCCTTCACATAACCATTCAGCGATAGCTTGCCCTTCGTTTGGACGTCCTCGAAACTTTCGGTGTAGATATTGGGCAGCAACGAGATGAAGTTTTTGAAGTCCGATTGCTGCACTTCGTAGAAGAGGTCCGTTTTGATGGCTTCACCCGGCATGGCCACGGAACCGTCCAGCCCGAGTTCGAGTGCATTGAGGCGCAGTTTGTTGTCCTTGAGCGTGTACTTGCTGTTTTGCATGTCCATGTTGATGGCGGCCTGGAGCTCCGTTTCCACGTCCTCGTCGGTCTCGG
>PXTV01000006.1 GCA_003022985.1 Bacteroidetes bacterium SW_11_45_7
AGAACACCATCATCAGCTAATCCGCCCACAATTTTCTCAACCATTTCTTTTCCGTAAGAGGTGGCTTTGCGCGTACCTACTAAGCTGATGATGCGCGAAGCATTGAGGTCAGCATTGCCTTTGTAATACAACAAGATGGGAGCATCCTGGCACTCGGTAAGACGTTTCGGATAATTGTCATCAAGGTAAAACAGAGGGGTAATATCCTTCTTTTGTATAAAGTTGAGCTCTTTTTCTACTCTGTCCCAGTGCTGAAATGTGGCAATATTCCCGGCAAGGGTATCGCCCACACCAGGTACTTTTAGAAGCTTGTTTTTGGATTGCTTGAAAATGCTTTCTACACTACCGGTATAACTGACCAAATTTTTAGCCAGCATAGGACCAATGCCGGGAATAAATGTGAGTGCAATACGGTAATATAAAGCGTTAATATCCACGACTATTCAGCGAAATTTTTAGGTAATGAAAATTTGTATTTTTGGCAGGTATTCCTTATTGAGCAAGCAAATTTTATGAAATATCCAAAGACTTTTGTCCTTTTTGTTATATCGGTTTTCATCTTCGGCAGTGCTTCCCGGACTCTGAAAGCACAATACGATCCCACATCGCCTCCCAATACATTCAGAAGTTCGGAAAATCCGCTGTATTGGAAGAATAAAAAGCCCTTTACCGGCTATTGGCAGCAGGATGTTCATTACAAAATCAAAGCGCAAATTGATGAGAAGACCGATATTATTCATGGTCGTGAAGAACTAACGTATTGGAATAACTCGCCCGATACGCTTCATTATGTGTATTTCCATCTTTATCAAAATGCTTTTCAACCGGGGTCTTACTACGATCAGCTACACGAAGCCAACTATAAAGATCCAAGATACGGTCCCTATGAGTCAAAGGGGTTGGGGACACAGATAGCTAAGTTGAAAGTTGAAGGAGAGGAGGTGAAAACAGAACTCGACAACACTGTACTCAAGGTGCACCTTCCTGAACCACTCTATCCTGAGGATTCAGTCAACTTTAACATCGACTTCAAGACATATTTTGGCTCAGGTAGTGTAAGAAGACGTATGAAAAAATACGAGTCGTATGGCTTTACTCATTACAATGGTGTTCATTGGTATCCGCGCATTGATGTGTATGACCGGAAGTTTGGCTGGACCACTGATCAGCACTTGGGAAAGGAGTTTTACGGGGACTTTGGCACATTTGATGTTGAGCTAACCTTTGCCAACAATTACATTGTGGGTGCAACGGGAACACTACAAAACCGGGAAGAGGTGATGCCCGATACTCTACGCCAGAAGCTCGATATAGCCAATTTTGTAGATGATGAGCGGAGTGGTGCACCGACTACCATTGTCGAATACGATACCACAAAACACAAGACTTGGCATTTCTATGCAGAGAATGTGCACGACTTTGCCTTTACTGCCGATCCTGCCTATCGAATAGATGAAGTCGATTGGCAGCCGGAAGGCGAAGGAGGGCGTACAATAACCGCTAAAGCAATGGTCAGAGAACCAAAAGCTTCCGGATGGAAAACGGCAGCCGGGTTTACCATGGATGTTACTAAGGTATTTTCCAGGGACTTTGGCATGTACGAATACCCCAAAATCATCGTGGCTGATGCAAGAGATGGCATGGAATATCCCATGCTCACTTTGGATGCAAGCCGCGAGCCATTTTATCGCGATTTATTAGCACACGAGGTTGGCCACAATTGGTACCACGGGATGCTCGGTACTAATGAGACCTTCAGGGCTGCAATGGATGAAGGGTTTACGCAATTTCTTACGGCCTGGAGCTTGAACAAAATCGATGGCAAACGTTTAAAGCGCTCACCACCTAATAATTGGTATAAGCGGATGTTTAAGGAACGTGCAACGCACAAGAATCGGGAAGTGTATTACGGCTATATTCGCCAGGCAGCACGTGATCGTGATGCACGTCTCAATACCCATTCTCATGATTTTGGAAACGCGCTTGGTCATGGTGGTGGTTATGGGCAAGTGTATTACAAGATGGGCACCATGCTCTATAACCTGCAATACGTGTTAGGGGATTCGCTTTTCCAGGATGCCATGAAGCACTACACCAACCAATGGAAAATTGCCCATCCGTATTTTGAAGATTTCCGCAATTCCATGATCGATTATACAGGAGTGGACCTTAATTGGTTTTTTGATCAATGGTGGACAACAAAAGAAACCATCGACTACGGTGTTCAATCAGTCAAAAAAGGGGATGAGCAGGGGGATTATAAAATCACCTTTGTTAGACAGGGTAAAATGGAGATGCCCATCGATTTCAGGGTGATAACCAGGGACAGCTCCATTTACAACTATCATATACCCAATACCAATTTTGTTAAAGAAACTGATGCAAAGGTGTTACCCAAGTGGTATGGTATTGATAATATGAATGATCACTATACGGCAAACATATCAATAGATGGCAAAATACAAAATGTGGTCATCGATCCTACTGATCGTCTTGCCGATGTGAACATGCTCGATAATAGCAAAAAAGCACCCATCGACCTATCATTTGATCACCGTATCTGGAATTTCCCCGATTGGAAACAATATAAAATGTATTGGCGGCCCGATCTGTGGTACAATTCCTATGATGGGATCAAAGCAGGTATTCATTTTAACGGTCATTATCTATTTGATAACCATCGTTTTAGCGCAACTGCCTGGTTCAACACGGGATGGCCGCAGGGCAGCTACGATTGGGAAAGTGAGAAGGATGAGTTCGGCTCATTTGAAGATGATCACGACATTGTCAATTTCAATCTTCAATACAGCACCACTATCGATCCTTTTTTACAGGATGCTGAAATTTCCCTTCAGGCTAAACACCTTGACGGCCTTGATGCCGGCTCATTTGGTATCGACTGGAATCCCAGAGACCGAACAACTCTTTCTTTTGAGGCCAAAACCATGTACCGCGCTGACCAATCGGACCTTCGGTATCTTATCCATCGTTATGAATGGCAGGCCGATATGTTGAATACAGCGCTCGACATCGGCTTCACAAAAGGGTATAACAGAAACAATAACAAAGGCAGTGTATCACTGAATTTGCGGAGCTCCACACTCTTAAGTGATTATGACTACAATTACCTTGATTTAACTTTTGATAATACGTATAAGCTTTGGCGAATCCCCATCAAAACGCGATTCTATTCCAGGATCGGTACGGGAAGTAATACGGCTCCTGAATCAGCGTTGTACCTGGCTGGCGCTAACCCGGAAAAGATGATGGCCAATAAATACACTCGTTCAAGGGGCATTTTTCCTTCTGATTGGGGTGGCTATGGCCCGCGGTTAAACCATTTTCATTACGGGGGCGGTTTAAACCTCAGAGGATATGCCGGCTATTACGTTGTTGAAGATGACGGGGAAAACACTGCCTATCAAGGCAATTCAGGGGCGTCTGTAAATGTGGAGATCGACCTTGATGATATGGTAAATTGGCAGCCTGCTGGTATCAGCGACTACCTTTCATTTGATACGTATTTATTTGGTGATGCCGGCTCTCTTATTTATGAAGATGACGATGATGATTTTAACTTTGCTGATTTACGTGTTGATGCCGGTGCAGGTGCAGCGCTCACGGTTAAAAAATTCGGGCCAATGCAGCGCATTAAGCCACTTACAATACGCTTCGATATGCCTGTATTCTTGAATCGTCCGCCAGCTTCTGAAACCACATTGCCTGAAGATGACATCAATAACTATTTCAGATTCCGGTGGGTGTTGGGCGTTCAGAGAGCATTTTAGATATTCAGTATTTCTCTTTTGGCAAGTGGTTGAGTAAAGGGTTTGTCGAAAAATCTTGGTTTGAACAATTTTTTTGTAAAATTTTGCATAATTGGTTGGTAAAAAAAGTTTAAAGTTATGATGAGAAAGTTTGTTATCATTATCCTTCTTTTGGTTGTTTTTTCTATTGTTTCATGTAGCCCTCTTGAATATATTTCTGGTGATAAAGAGCTTAGGTATTTAGCTGGTGAAGAAGCAATTGATCTTAAGTTTACCTACAATGATATTAAGGTAGGCGATATGGATGAAGATGCATATGTCCGGGAAAAAGTTAAAGAGAAAAATAAAAAAGAAGCAGGGTCGGGTGATGAATGGAAGAAAAAATGGTACGGCCAGAGGGATAGTAAGCTGGAACCCGCTTTTGAGAACCAATTGAATGAATACCTGGAAGAAAAAAATCTTTATGCCAGTAGGGATGAAGATAATGTTGTATATCAGATAATTATTCAAGTTACCAAGTTAGATCCCGGTTATTATGCGGGACCTGTTAATGATCCTGGTTATATAAGTGCTGTTATTCGATTTGTGAACAAAGAGGATCCTAATAATACGCTACCTAAAGTGAAAATTGAAGAATCATCTGCAAGTGGTGCATCTTGGCCGTTATATCCGTGAACAAAGCTGGTAAATGACCAACCGTTATTGAATCATTACCAGAATAAGCACTTCTTAAGAGGAGTGCTTTTTTTATGTAATTTTTCTTAATCTTCTAACAAAGAACTAGAAACAATAAAGGTGACTTGTAAAACTTTTCTTTGGCTATATAGTCTCGGATTGGTTACGCTCTAATAAAGTTTTTTGTATGGAAAATGTAGGATTACTTACTTCAGGCGGTGATGCCCCGGGGATGAATGCCTGTCTAAGAGCTGTGGTACGGGCTGCTTATCAATATGGGATAAGGATTTATGGTATTAAGCGTGGATTTGCCGGCTTGATCGATGGCGAGATCGGGGAACTCTCACCTGAAAAGGTGAGCAATATCGTGCATAAAGGGGGCACATTTCTCAAATCTGCAAGAAGGGATGAGTTCCGCACCTATGAGGGCATGAAGAAAGCTTATGACCAAATTCAAAGTGCTGGAATAGAAGGGATGATTGTTATTGGAGGTGATGGCACATTTGCCGGTGCTAAGGACTTTCAGTCATATTTTGATATTCCTTTTGTTGGTATTCCCGGGACAATTGACAATGATCTTTATGGAACTGATTTTACTATAGGATACGACACTGCTCTCAACACAGTTGTTGAAGCTATCGATAAAATCCGCGATACAGCCACATCCCATGACAGATTGTTTTTTGTTGAGGTGATGGGGCGCGATGCGGGGCTGATAGCACTTCGAAGTGGGCTTGCAAGCGGGGCAGAAGCAATTCTAATTCCTGAAAGTGCCTCAGATATTGATAAGCTCCATCAACAATTGAAAGAAGGGTGGGGAAGAACAAAACAATCGCATATTGTAGTAGTTGCTGAGGGTGATGAAAGCGGTGGGGCATTTCAGATAGCTGATGATGTGCGGGAAAACTATCCCCATCTTGACACAAAGGTCACAGTGCTCGGTCATGTGCAAAGGGGCGGGCGTCCAACAGCAATGGACCGTGTGTTAGCGAGCCGGCTTGGTGTTGGTGCTGTTAATGCCATAGGTGAGGGACAACAGGGCATTATGGTTGGTGTGCAAAAAAGGGAGATTGTTTATTCACCATTTGAAAAAGCTAGTAAACATCATCAGACAGTTGAAGGAAACTTGATGAAGCTTGTGGATATACTTGCTCAATAAGACAGCAAATGAGATGCTTAATACCTAACGTATTAATGTCACACTTCCTTGTTTTTGCGTGGTATACCCATCCTTGTATTCAATATTGATCACATATACATATACGCCACTCCCGGCTTTTTTATCGTTGATTGTACCATCCCAACCTCCTTGAGGATCAAAGGTTTCATACACCAGTTCACCCCATCGATCGAAAATCTTGACATTGATTTGGTCAATACCCGGGGCATAAACACGGAAACGATCGTTATTCCCGTCATCGTTTGGTGAGAAGGCATTAGGGATATATAGCAATCGATCTTTCTCGTTCACCTTGACTGTCAGGGAATCCTTATACACGCAGTTCCACTTATCTTTTGCTTCAATAGTATATGTCGTAGTCTCAATTGGCGATACCCTTGTCTCAAGACAATTATCGCAAACAACCTTATCGGGCGATGACCAAAAGTAATCAGCTAAATAGCCCACATTATTCACGGATGGTGAAAGTGAAGCATTTGTGCCAAGGAAGATCGTTGTATCACGGCCCGCATCAATCTTGGTTTCAGGCGGTTCAAATATAGCTGCGGTATCCGTTGCTTTGCATCCGAACGTATCGGTAACTGTTACACCATAAATGCCCCCATCCACATTTGTTATAGCCGTATCACTTTCCCCATTGGACCATTGAATATCATAAGGAGCAGTGGTGCCATCAATATCCACCCGGGCCTGCCCATCCTTAGCTCCAAAACAACTCACTTCCTGAATAGAAGTCCGGGTTGCCGGTGCATCGATATGGTTGATTTGATAAGATGCTGTGGTTTTACAATTTTGGGAATCTGTTACTGTTACATTGTAGTTGCCAGCTTTCAGATCAATAATATTTTCTTGCCCGGATTGTGGGGGCTGCCAGGAATAACTGTAAGGTTGTGTTCCGCCATTGACGGTTAATTTTGTAGAGCCATTCTCTTGATTGCAGTACTCTGGCACAACAGTTCCATTCACAGAAAGACTATTGGGTTGTCTAAGAGTGAATGTATCGCTCTTGGTGCAAAGACTATCATCTCTTGCTGTTATAATGAATTCTCCGGCTGGGAGACCTGAAAAGCTTCCCGTATTCTGGAAGGAGCCACCATTCAGACTGAATTCAATACTACCCGTTCCACCTGTTGTCGAGACACTGAGGGCGCCATCATTTTGACCGTGACAACTGATATGAGTTGAATCGAGTAGTTGAATTGTGATGGGTTGTGGCTCCGTGATGGTTACGGATTGGGTATCGATGCAAGCCGAATCATCCCGGACAATGACGTTGTAATTGCCTTGCGCTAAGCCGGTAAACGTGCCCGAGGGTTGATAGGCCCCGCCATCGAGGGCATACTCGTAAGGTGGCGAACCGCCATTGGCTTGGACAGTGACCTGGCCATCAGAACCACCATTGCAGGAGACATTCCACTGATCAGTGATGGACGTACTGAGAGCTGGCGGCTCTGTGATGGTTATGGTTTGGGTATCTACACAGGCAGAATCATCACGCAGGACAATTGTATGCGTACCACTCGGTAAACCCGTAAATTGACTTTGTTGCTGATAAGGGCCACCATTGAGTGATAATTCATAGGGTGGCGTGCCTCCTTTTGGACTTGTAGAAATCCAACCATCTGAGGAGCCATTACATGCGATGTCTTTGGTGCTATCGATTTGAAGTGTTAAAAATGATGGTTCTACGTGCAACTTGCTGATGCTATCAATGCAGCTATTTGTATCAGTAATCCCTAAACTCACATGATAATTGCCTGCTGTATTGTAGGTGTGAACAGGATTTTGGGTTGATGAGGATGTGTTATCGCCAAAAGACCATTGCCAGTTATTAATAGGTGCACTTCCTGCTGTAGAAAGATCGGTCAATGCTAACTCGTGGGTATGACAATCGAATCCCTTGGTAAAATCGGCCCCGGGATTATCAAATACTTCAATATCAACCGTATCCCTGTTCTGGCAACCGTTATTATCGCTGATGACAACCTCGTAATATTTCGTGCTATCGGGGTAGACAATTGGACTTGATGAAGTGGGATCTGTCACATTTTGTGAGGGCGTCCAGTTATATTGCGTACCTCCTGTTGCGGTAAACAATGTGCTATCACCCCTGCAAAGAGAAGTATCGCCATATGCATGGGGAGCAAAATCCGGTTTTGTAGTAGTAACAGCTGTGTCACAAGCACATTGAGGGTCATTTGGATTAGGGAATACTGTAGCAATGATATTATCGGAACAGGAAATCGTACAACTGTTATTGTTGACGGAAAAGCTATCTGTAAACGAAAGGGGTGTTGAGTTGATTGATTGCGTGGTAACAAAGCGATGAAGCATCACATCAGGTGGTGAAAATGCACCATTTTGGTCGGCATCACAATAGAAATAAATCGCTGTGGTGTCGCCCGGTAAAGTGCCCCGGCCGGAGTTTGTCAAATTGCCATTTAATTGTACATCAAAATCATTGCCACTAACAGTATAGGAAGCATTGAGGTTGTTGATGGAATAACTTGGTTTACGGACAGGAATGACAACATTACCGCTTCCTGTTGGTGAGGAGGTTGTGCAGTAACTATTGTTCGCCACACAGAGAATGCTCGAATTCGCAAGTACTTCTACATCTGCACTAAAAGTATCGCAAGCTGCAAGGTAGGACGCCTCAACGCCAAATTCAAAAACGATGGAATCCCCTGGTGTTACGCTGTCCGCAGTTGACCAAATGAGCTCTTGCCGACCCCCGCCTATGTTATTGATTACTGGTGTGCCATTGGGAGGGGAATTATGGATACCATTCAATGAGCCGCCATAGCGCAGTCCTTCCGGTAAAGTGACAACGATCTCGTCTGTTGTATCTGTTGAGCCGGCTCCCAGGTTTTTGATGCTTACTTGCATCAGTTGAGATTTATCACAGCCAAAGATAGTATCAGAGGCAACATCCACCCGGGTTTGATAAGATGCTTCTGCTCCCTGAATGCGGATAGGTGCTGACGACAAATAAAGGGGCTGTAATTGATCACCACATGCTGTTCTTCCTGCAATATTGACCGAGAAAGAGGTGCCGTCAACAAATTGGCAATTGGTTCGTAGATCAAACTGCAGCTTGACGCTGTTCGAATCGGGCTTGACCACACCGGGAAGGCCCTCTGCATTCAAGCCCGGATCAAGCGTGTCAGCAAGCCAGCTCAAGTTGTTAGCTGAAATGGCAGGTTCACCAACAGAGTTGTAATTGGACGATTGAGGAAATAATAGGTCACTGCTACCCGCTTCATATGACAAGCCACTGTTTTGCGGTAAATCAACTTGAATTTGTAAATCCCTAATGCTGGCTATTTGTGTGCTTGTCACTTCTACGGTGACAGGGATGGTATCGCATAAATCCAGCGGTGCATTGGGTGTGTTTACATTTGCCTGATAAGCGGCCCCTTTTGGCTGGAGATAAAGCTGGGAAGTATCTGGTGTACACGAATAATCCGGCAGGGAAGATGGATACTGACGCCGACAGGGGACTCCTGTTCCTGTCGGGCTTCGCGACACGCAACACGAGCGTCCGGATCGGCGCGGTTTGAGGCACGCCACTTACCTGTAACCGAGGGGCTTCGTACTTAATCGAATCACGTCCAGTTTCAACAGGGGAATAATTTCCGGGCCGGGCTAATTGATCGATAGTGGCCAACTCGAGCTTATAGTTAATAGGCAACCATTCACTTGCTGGCACATGACACGTTGGCTGCCACGTAATACGCCACCATCCATTCAAACCATCATCGCTAAGGGGGAAGCCACCGCCATTGTTTGTAAAGAGAGTATCCAGGTAAAAGACCAGTGTATCCGCATTGGGATCTACAGGAGAAATGGAGGCTGTATACCCCTGGCTACTGGAACTTCCTGCCGTCCGTGTGTAGCGAAATGTTGCATCTTTGTATAAGTAACCGGGTGGGCGAACAACTTCAAGACGTTCTGGATAGGCCCAGTGCCGGTATTCATTTTTGAAAATATTGCCTCCGGAATAATTTGTGCAACAGTTGCCCACGGACAGGTAATAACTTTCAGATACCGAAACCTGGTTGCATTGGTCATTTGTAGTGAAGTCAGGGCCGCAACATACGGAAAAGTAATAGCCAACATAGGTAAAGTTGCCGGAGAATGTGTCACAAGAGAATTGGCGATAGGGAATAGATGTTTTCAATATCCTGCGTTTGAACAACTCCGCCATTCCGTTTACTTTGATAGTAGGCTATAACTTGCACAGTATCGCCCTTTTCGTAACGAAAGCCGGCTGGTAGACAATTGATATTGCCCACATCGATATTATAGGAAAATGTTTTGTCGCCCCCGTTTGTTTGCGTAGTTGGCGGAGGTAAGCCGCACTTGTAAATTGTACCGGTACTCGCATCGACAATGCGTATGGAATCTGCTAAAAAATCGAGGTATTGCCCTTGCGAGACCCTTGATTCGAGGGACCCGTATTGCCAATCCGGGTTGGTAGCTGACGTGTCTACAACACCCGTCATTTGAGTATACATGGTATCGCCAAACATCAAAAACTGCGTTCGAACCTGGCTTTTATTGAGTGCTTGGGATGAGTCAGCCACACCATCATCAGGGTTATCGGCTATTCCGTAATTGTGGCGCTCATTTTCGTAATCGAGACTCACCATGCCACCATCCGGGCAAGGGACTGGCGGACAATGGACATCGACATTAAAGTTGTGAGAGGCGGCACACAAAGTGCATGCGCATGAAGTGTCAGGTACTACATTGACTTTATACTGGATATTAGCTGTAAAGGAGCCAGGGCCGGTTGCTCCACAATCAGCAACCAAGCGGATATGGGTCTCCGCCTTTTCAGGGTTAAATTGAAAACCGAGCGGATATTGAACCGTGACTGTGTCACCGTTTTGTGTAAAGTTTGAGGGCGTAAAGACATTGCCAAATTGATTGATGAGCCAGATGTCATTTGGATTACCAGTGAACGAAATACCTGATGGAAGGATGAATTGGGTTTGAAAGTAACTGCCGGGAGCTTTTGGCGTAACAAAGCGCCAGCGGGAGTGCGTTATAGTAAATGTGGCAGTATCTCCCGGTAAAATATCCGTTGGCCCGTTATGGAAAAGTTGATTAATATTGTCCGATCGATGCCAATAGTAATTTAGGGTTGTGGGGCCCCCATTGTAAGTGTTGTCAAAACATTGATCGTTATATTCAAAACGGTATTTCGTGGACAACATCCGATTACTGTTGCACGATTGGGAACAACAGGTATACTGATAATAAACAAGTGTATCGGTTTCTCCGGGCGCAATCTTGGGCACTTGAATCTTAAACCAGGACTTCATCTCGGGCGCCAGGCAATTACGCCAGGCATCCCGGGTATAAATTGGTGAAAGTGTATCTGCATTTCCATTATTAGCCTTCCACAAGATAGCTGATGTGTCAAAGCCGGAATAATAGCCATTGGCATTGCCAAATCCCGATCCATTGGATTGTGCCACATCAAGAGTGAAATCCCTGGCTGGCCCTGCCCCATTATTTGTAACTATGATTTTGCCCACGCTTGGCGTATTATCGCTGTAGCAAGTATTCGGTGTAAATTCATGTTGCACATCCAGATCAGGCGTGGGATTTGGTACTATGATGTCCGTCAACCTGTTATCAACCTGGCATAGTTGTTGGTCGCATCCCCACCATGTTAATAATTCAGATTTATTATCAATACACTCCTTGACATGAATGTCATACGCAATGGTTACAGACTCGTTCTTTTCGAGCTGCCCATTACCATTCCCAATGGTTTGAAAGTCCGAACTGCCGAGCGCCATAATAACTGAATCACCTTGCGATGAAGGTGTTATTGAAGCATTGGAAGGACTTAGCCTAAAGTTAAACAGGCTAACATTATTAGTATCGGAAATATCACTAAAGAATAACGTATTGACACTACCATCACCGCCATTTGTAATTGTTACACTCCTTGTTATGGTGTCACCTAATGTAGCCGAATCCTTGGAAACGGAAGTAATATTTAGCGATGGGTACTCAATATTGTAAGGGGGCGAGGTGATCGTATCCTTGCCAGAAGTAAAGCTGAAGTAGAGCGTATTTTGAAATACACTGTCAGCATTATCGATTGCAGGACATGATGCTCTCACTAAAAATTGAAATTGTTGCGTTTTGGTCGGCTTTATGTCATTTGCCTGTAATACAACCGAATCAGCATTATTCGTATTCAATTCGTTTACTTGCCCGCTAATAATGCTATTATTCACGTAGCGAAAGCCCTGTGGAAGAACAACGCTTATGATAGGATCTTTTAAGGTGTCAGAGCCAATGTTCGTATAGGATACCGAAAAGGTATCGGCTCTTCCACAAACAGTTAAATTTTGAGGTGACTGGAGATTGTAGGAGAGGGGCTGCCCTTCAACCATTTTGAAAAGGAAGCAGAATAGAAAAAGAACTAAATATAAAAATGGTGGTATATATTTCTTCATGTAGAACGTCCATCTGCTTTACACCAGTGAAAGTAATGATATTCCACAGGATAAACAAAACAAAAATTTGTTAAACAGTATTTTCGTCAAGGAGCAAGAGATAGATGGGTCTGAATGTCTCATCACCTCTTGGAGGTAAGGTTACTCTTGAAAGAATGAAAGGGCTTATTTGACTTCTTCTGAAGGATATTGATCTCCTTAATGAAAGGTAAGCGGGCTATATACTTGGTGCCACTTATCAACTGAAGCGATGAATTTCTACAAAGTGGCTTATAAGTCAGATGCAACTACTTAAACAAATGCGGCATAGTTTTCATAATAATCAGTGCTAAAGAAACTTGATCTGTGAGTAAGAAGCAAATTCCCGGGGCTAACAAGATAGCCAACAAATGAGATAGCAAAAGGCCCTTAGCACCTTGGATGTTTGGATGTATTAGGTGCTAACCCTAATTCATCCCCCCTTCAAAAAAAGAATATGAGAGATTTTCCGTGATGTTAGGTTACCGTTCAAATTGTTCTCGTTCTTCCTCCATCTCTTCTTCTTGCTTATCGTATTTGCTTTTCATGCCAAAGATTTTACTTCCGCTAACAGAGATAAAGTAATACCAATCCCGGCTACCTCCCCCGGTCTTTCTTGCATCCGGGAATGTGTAAGCATGATTTCTTGTGCGTCCTTTATTCGTTACCCATATAAGGGAGGGGTTGGAAAGTAATGCAGCTGTTTTGTAAGTCCTTGTTTCTCCGTCAAACGTGATGGTGACTTCTTCAGGAGCGTCTTCTTTTTCACCCCCAAACACTGAGCCGATGGTTGAATTGTAAGTCCTGGCTTTAATGTCCGGATTAGCTTCTACAATCTTTTCATGGCGGTTCCCCCTGTCAAAATAATAACCACCCACATCGTCAAGGTAATCTGTAAATGTAAGGTGAGCTGTCACTTGAGCACCAATGGTCCAGGATTTATTGAATACATATTCAAATCCAACGCCAAACGGAATATTGAATTGCCATAAACTGTAAGGTTCAGGAGCCGGTCGTTCAGGGAAGGAGGGATCGTTTCCGTCTGTATGTTGGCCTTCTGTCCCTACTGGTTGAAGCGGGAACCAAAGGTCTTGTCCCTCATCGTTTTCGAGGTATTGGGGATCTCCCGTTTCCGGGTCGAAACCCGTGAAAATTCTTGCTTCAGGTCTCATTTTGAAGACATTAACACCAGCAAATGCGTAAGGCTCAATTGTGTTTCCTTTGGATAAACCGTATTCAAGCATGTGCCATTTAACGGTAAAGTTCCCTTCCCAAATATTCGTTCGAAATTGAGCCCATCTTTCCCTCGCTTCTTGGTTATCGTAATCAGAAGCGGTGATTCTCATATAATTAACGGAAAGATTGGCTGAGAACCATTTGGAAATGTTATATTGCCCATAGAGACCCATGCCAAATCGAAAATCTCTTTCATCCAGGAATTTTGGGACAAGATCGCCTGAATAGTTAGCAGCACCTACTTTGGCGCCAACTTCCCATGTTTTTGCAAGGGAAAGTGGTTCTTTTTCTTTTTGCAAACGAGATAAATCCGACAAATCAGCCAATGTTTCAAGCCCTTTCTTTTGTTTTTCAGTGGGCTTGAATGCCTCACTTTCCTTGATCATGTCTGAGGATTTATAGAAAGCTTTTTCTTCTCCTTCGCGATAAAGCCTGCTGTATTTGTTTAAAGCCTCAACTTGCCCTATAGTAAATTCCGGAATTTCAAATCCCTCTCCATCTTTGAAATTGGCAAATTCTATATAACCTAATTGGCTTTTCATAAAACCGGCATTCTGTACACGAAAACTGAATTTGGTTTTATTGTCCGACCAGGTTGTTTTGTCGTATTCTATAGGTGAAAAATTTAACATATTTTTTGCAGTGTCGAAATAAACCCATGTTGCTTGAACAGTGTCCAGCTTTTTAACCGGCCTGTTGAATTGCAATTCCATATTCACACTGTTGCCTGAAAAAGCAGGTATTTCTTTATAGTCTTTAACAAATTCATTGTTCCACTTCACTTTGTGGATGTGGGCATGAGACTTTTCCGTAGGTTGCCTTAAAATAGGCTCGGGTTTTAAAAGTGGCAACTCATTGTTTTGATAAAAGTGGGAGAATGTGGAAGATATATATTGTTTATCATTTGACCGGTAAAAGTTATTGGGAATTTCGTAAAATTCACCTTCCCCTTGTATACCGAGACTAACTTCACGGATAATTGTATCAGTTGAAGCGTTAAGTTGGTAATTATCGAAAATCGAATTGTTTTCAATAGTAGCTTCGAATCCATCTTGATCGCCATCGTATAAGCTAAAAACCGGTGTGTTAGAAGGGACGCCTTTATCTACACCATAAACAACATTATTAGAAATAAGGTTATTCTTAAATGTCAAATCCAGGACATTATCTTGAAGATTTTGAATATATATAGATGCCCAATTGTTGTAGAAATTGTTACGATTAAAGTTGAATTTAGTCACTGCACCTTGCTGACCGAATTCTGTGGGGGTCTTGATTAGAATTGCCGATTCTCCTGTGTTGATTTTTTTGAATATGTTGTCATGAATATCGACCTTTTCCCGGTACCAATTCATATCAAAATTCAGTGGCACTTCCAGGCTTTCGAATCGGACATAACCAATAGTTATGTTACCACCTTCAGTTCCGCGAATGGTCACTCCTTTCCCTTGACTATTCTCATTGGTGCTTGTAAATTGTATAAGGTTATTTGGCTTCCCCTCAATTTGTAAGCCCCCTTCAACAACAATAGATGTATTAGGTTTGAAGAGAACTTTTACGCCCTCCTCTATTGTCAGAGTAGCATTTTTGTTCACCTTTACATTATTTTTTACAAGATGTGTACCATCTGAAATGGTTTGATCTTCACCTATATAACCCTCTATGACCGAGACATCACTTTTAACCTTTTTCTTTTCTCCTACCTGCGCCAATAGATTGGTTGAAAGGATTAAAAACGAGAACAAGAATACTGCCGGTAAGAACTTTTGCAAAGAAAATTGGTTGGAGATTTCCATGATACTCTTTTTTAGGTCTTGAATGAACTCCATCTGCTGTTAGTACAATTTAAATAATATTGAAGACAATTCCATCTATCTGCATATTCCTGCCATCAGGTCCTTTAACTTGAATTTCATCAAAGATATAAATATCTCCGCTTTCTGCCATATCGATTACCTTACGCGCTTTACCTGAAAATTGAGCTCCTTTAACTTCTTCTGTAAGCATTCCACCACCTTGACCACTTATATAAGTGATGTTGAAACCTACTATTTTATAATTAGCAGCAATGTCGAGATCGGGGTTCTCAGCTCTAAGCTTTTTTTGCATTTTGAGTATACGTGGCGAAATTTTGCCGCCTGATTTATTATGAAGTACAGCTTCCGGTTTGGGTAGTGTTTTAACCCGGAATGTACGCTCTGTAACCTTTTTCATTTCGCCCTCTTTATCACGCACGCTTAGCTTTACATTTGCTCTTCCTTTACGATAGGCCCATGCATAATATTTATCATTTTTATAGAGAATTTTACCATTCGTGATGTCTACCCTGTGATCTC
>PXTV01000007.1 GCA_003022985.1 Bacteroidetes bacterium SW_11_45_7
GCAAACCCGATCGCCAAACACCGAAATGAAGGCCGGGGAATTCGGATGACATATCCACATCTATACAAACCGGTACAGCAACATTCACTTTACGGCTGATGGCATTGATATGATTGATGTGGTCCGGGCTATCTACCATAAGCGTGATGGTCTTCCCGTTTTTGAGCTCCTGGCAAATGGCCTCAATATGACTTTCCTGCCAGACAGGGTACCCCAACAAAATATCATCGAATCCCTTTTGGGATAGGAAGGTGGCCTCAGCACCGGAAAAACTCATGATACCACGGAAGGGCGCCCCTTTACTAATAATGCGGTCCAGGATGCCAACACTTCTTACCGATTTGGAAGCTACGCGTATCCATTTGGCGCCTGCTCGTTTTTGGATGGCAGCGATGTTTTGGTCAAGCAGGTCGAGATCAACAAAAGCAAAAGGCAATTCAGTGTCCCTGAAAACCGATTGATAGTACTGGTAATCCGGAAGTGACTCTTTCATGGCTTGATGGTTTTCTGTATATAAAGGAAGGAAATTTCAAGTATTGCTTATGAAGTCCAATGTTATAACAATAAATCCGGGTTTTATGAGTTACCTATAGCCTGACGAAACTTTTACCTTTATACCGCTTCTTGACATTTTGGAGCAGTAAGAAGACTTCTGTCAAAACGTACGTGTATCAATGAAACGATTATTCTATTCAACTGTAGCTGTCCTATCCATCGCTTTTCTATCTTTCCAGCCCCATCCCAACAAAGCTGTGGATTTATTGAATGACATGATGACTTCTATTGAGGAAACCGATCAGTTGCATTATATCATGAAGTCATGGGAGCGCATTGAGAGTGATGATGAGAAGAATTATACAAAGATCAAAACCAAACTACAGGAGGAACCGACAAGAAAGATGTACATTAAAAAATTCACTAACCCCAATAAGGGTGCGGAAATTCTTTGGGTTGAAGGAAAACGGGGTGGCGAAGCTTATGTCTACACTAATGGGTTTCCCTATTTTAATGTAACATTATCACCTTACAGCAAAAGGATGCGCAAAAAGCAACATCATACAATTCTCAACTCTGGATTTGGTCTTTTATCGGAAATTGTTACCGATGCTATTGAAAGAGCTCAACAAAGAGATGCAATGGATCAGGTTTTCCAATACAAAGGAGAAGTCACTCATAACAACAGGCCCTGTCACAAAATCGTTATTCAGGATCCTACCTTCCATTTTGAATCATATACAGTCAAAGAGGGAGAGGACTTGGACGATATTGCCGGTGAACGGAATATCTGCGCCTACCTTATTAAAGAAAAAAACGATAATGTTGATTATTATAACGATGTGTCAACAGGGCAGACCATCCAAATTCCTTCGTCTTATGCCAAAAAATCTGTTCTGTTTATCGACAGGAAGAACATGCTTCCCATTGGTCAGCACTTGTATGATGACAAAGGCATGTTCGAGCGTTACGAATTCCATAATGTGGATACGAACCCCTCGTTTTCCGATAAGGAATTTACCGATGACTATGAAGAATATGGCTTTTAAGCCTCAATGCAAGGAGGTTACCGTCCTATCTTTGGCAATTTTTTCAATTTCCTGACAAGCCCTTTTCACACCATTTTCCTTTTGGATTTGATGACTGATAGCCTGTGCCTTCTGTTCGTAGGAGGGGTTCTCCATAAGTGCTGTCAATTCTCGCTGTAAGTTTCGTTGCGAAAAGTTGCGAATGTTCAGGTGGCGCGCTACACCAAGTTGCTCCAAACGATGGGCATTGTCCGGTTGATCGTTGCTGTATGGCACGGCTAATGAAGGATGGCCCGAGGCCAGAGCTTGAGCAGTGGTGCCAATGCCGCACTGATGGACAATCACGCGTGCATGCTGAAAGAGGGCGGAGTAGGGGATGTAGGTCTTAATAAGGATTTGATCCGGATTGAAAGCTTCTGCTACTTTTTCCCGCGTTTCTTCCTCCATCAGCAATATGGCACGACACCCTATACGTTTCACAACATCAATACTGATTTCGAAAAATGGGCCCGGGTTTTTTACAACGGCAGAGCCAAGGGTAAAGACAACGGGGGCTGGCCCTGCATCCAGGAAATCCCGGAAGTTTTTCCCGTCCCAATCTTCTTCAGGATAGTCAAAAAAGGGAAATCCGGTCGCAACTGTTTGATCAGGCCAGTCCGGTTGAGGTTTGGCAAAGGTAGGTGAAAAGAGAGCCAGATCGCGATGAGGGGAGATAAACCCTTCCATGACGGGATTCCTGTCAGTAGAGAGGCCTAACCTCTTTCGAAATTGAATAAGCGGCTTGGTCCAGCTGCGCGTAATGAAGTTCCCCAAACCGAAAATGGCCCTATTGATTGACGGGGATAAGTCCTGGATGGTTTTGAGTTGAGGAAACTTCGTCAAAACCGGGGCATCGTGGACAGAAAAGTACCAGGTAGGCGACAGTGTAGCTGAGGTCCAGGTTAAGCCGAGCTTTTCAGCAAGCGCATGTGCTGCGTAGGCCAGGGGATGGGTAATAATTGAGTCGTCCGGCTTCAGGAGAGCTTCTAAATCCTTATAGCTCTGCAGCAGATAAGGCATAACATGTTCGCGAATCAGGAACTCCGGGCCTCGCTTGTGATTCGTAACCTGCTGAATAAAGTGCTGATCCTCAAGGTCGATGTCCGGTCTTACAGGATGAAAGCCAAGGCCAAGATTTTCCGTCTTCTCCTTATATACGGGGCTTGTGGCAATGATGACATCGTAATGCCGCTTTTTAAGTTCACACCCTATTGCCAGGAAAGGGTGGAGGTCACCCAACGAGCCAAATGTGCACATGACAATGCGTGACGAAGATGGCGTGTTACTCATCGAATAAGGGGTTATGGGAGTAATGATTACTCTCTGACTACCTGCAAATTAAGCTTGTGTTCAATGGCCGTTCAGTTCCAAGCAAGTAATGTTTTCATCGTGCATTGCTATTGTTTTATCAACTAAAAGCTAAAAACGAAAAGCTGAGGACGAAATGCTTTTTACGATAAACCAAACGACTGCTATTGTCAACTTTATCCACCACTTACTCTTTTAATGATGATGCCACGTGAATCTCGTTGTGCAATGTCCTGTGCACAGGGCACTTATTGGCAATATTCAGGAGGCGTTGGCGCTGTTTTTCATCCAGCTCACCCTCAACCTCTATTTCTCGCTCTATGTAGTCAATTTTGACTTCCTTGTTCTCGCATTCCTCGCAATCATTGGCATGCACTTTTTTATGGGACAAATGAACTCTTACTTCCTCAAGCGGTAATTTTTTACGATCGGCATACCTCCGTATCGTCATGCCTGTGCAACTGCCCAAAGCAGTGAGCAGATAATCATAAGGATTGGGCCCCAGGTCGGCACCACCCACCGATTTGGGTTCATCTGCGGTAAGGCCGTGAATGCCGGCACGCGCCTCTGTAGTATAGCTTTTGCCTGTTCTGGTTACCACTTGTTCTTCCGTTTGGAGGTCTTCCTCTTCCGGCATGGTTATGTATTTCTGAACCCATGTAGCAATCATTGTGCCTGCGTAAAGCGAATCCTCTTTCTTGCTCATCAAGTGGTCGGACTGATCAAGCGATATAAAACTTTTCGGATGCATGGCACACTGATAAATTTCAGCCGCATTGTTGATGCCTACCGTTTTATCAGCAGGGGAGTGTAAGACCAAAAGGGGCTTTTTGAGATTGGCAATGATGTTCTTCATATTGGCATTGTCAAGGTCATCCAGAAAGTGTTTTTTGATTTTGAAGGTACGGCCGGCCAACGTTACATCCGCTTCCCCCTTGTTGCGGATCTCATCTGCATGTGATTGAAGTAAATTCTGCACATGACTCGGTTCCGATGGGGCAGCAATTGTTGCTATTGCTTCTACAGATGGCAGCGAGGAAGCAGCCATCAATACGGCCGCACCGCCTAATGAATGGCCAATTATAAGCTTAGGGGCTTCATAGTATTGATCCAGGAATTGGGCTGCGGCAATAAGATCATCAACATTGGAGCTGAAATTGGTGTCAGCAAAATCGCCTTCACTTTCACCAAGGCCTGTAAAATCGAACCTGAGCACAGCAATACCCTCAGTTGTAAGGGCCCGGCTAATATTGTTGATGGGCGTTAAATCTATGTTGCAGGTGAAACAGTTGGCAAACAGAGCGTATGCCCTTACCTTCCCATCTGCCGGCAAATCCAGTCGAGCAGTCAGGCTTTCTCCGTTTTTGTTGTTGAAAGTTAATTTTTCACGTTGCATAGTGACTCAGGGTTATGTATTTAGCGAAATGGTTGATCCTCTTCTTTTAAGCAAGTAAAGATAGGAATGACAATCGGTAATGTGGCTTAGCCACGTCAAGCATAAAGGGTGACCGGCAGGTTATTTAACAGATTATTAATCGTACCACCATTCTGAAAGCTCGTTTTTGTGCTTATTTTTACATTGAAATGCCACTGTTTATGACAGATCAGAAGACGTTTGTGAATGATGAGTCGAGACGCAGGTTCTTAAAATTCCTTGGAAGAGGTGTTGCGGTTGTTTCTGCTTTTCCTCTTGTGAACACGATTGCCGGATGTGATCAGCAAGTTGATCAGTCGGGAAGTGCTGACCAACAAGTACCGATTCAAGGAATGGAGCCATCTCTCGCTGATGATTTCCTATTAGCGGAAGGCTTCGCCTACAGTTTGCTCCTCAAATGGGGAGATCCCATCAACGAGAAGGATACATTCGGTTTCAATAATGATTATATTGCATTTTTGCCCGATGATAAAAATGGTGATAGCGGGCTGTTGTGGGTTAACCATGAATACATTGATCCGAAGTTTGTCAGTGGCGTTTTGTCAAATAAGGAAAAAACAAAGAAACATGTTGAACAAGAGCAGTATGAAGTGGGTGGTACAATCCTGAAAGTCAAACGGAATCCATCGAGCGGGCACTACGAGGTGGTTCAAAATGATCAACATAACAGACGGCTGACAGCCAAAACGGAAATCCCCATCATCAGTGACCGTCCCATTCGGGGTCAGACAAAAGCTATTGGCACATTGGCCAATTGTGCAGGTGGCGTTACGCCCCGGGGGCATATTCTTACATGTGAAGAAAACTACCAGCATTACTACGGGGAAACGGATTATACCGCAACAGACCATGATGCACGAATTTTGTCTGATTACGACTACGGCTGGCACCAGCATTTCAACTATCCGCCTGAACATTACGGATGGGTTGTGGAAGTGAACCCGGAAACCGGGGATGCTCGCAAACTCACAGCTTTGGGCCGCTTTGCTCACGAAAGTGCCACGGTACGCCAGGCAAAGGATGGGCGTTGTGTGGTGTATAGCGGAGATGATGCCAACGATGAATGTCTTTACAAGTTTATAGCAGATGAAAAGGACTCACTTGACAAGGGGCAGCTTTATGTTGCGCAAATGGAGAAAGGCAAGTGGATAGCACTCGATTACAATCAACAACCTAAACTTCAGGAACATTTTACCGATCAGACAGAAGTTATGATCCGCTGTCGTGAAGCTGCTCACCTGCTCGGAGCTACGCCATTAGCACGACCGGAAGATATAGCCATCGACCCGGAGAATGGCTCAGTTGTGGTTGCGCTCACCAACAATAAACCCAAGAATAACTATCACGGAGAACTACTGAAAATTGAAGAGCAAGGTGGTGATCCGCTTGCTTTGAGGTTTCAATCATCAACCCTTTTAGCCGGTGGCGCTGAAACCGGGTTTTCCTGCCCCGATAATCTCACTTTTGATCCGAAGGGAAATCTCTGGTTCACTACTGACATTTCCGGCTCATCCATTGGTGAAGAACCGTACGAACCATTTAAGAACAATGGCTTATTTCTGATTCCAACAAAAGGTCCTCAAGCAGGCTTGCCTGTTCAGGTTGTTCAGCCCCGGTGGCCGTAACTTATTCCTTGCTGTACAGCATCCGGGTGAAACATCGGAAAGTCTCGATCAATTGACAAGTCACTGGCCCGGTGGAGGAAAGAATATCCCCCGGTCGGCCGTGGTATCTATACAGGGAAAAGCCCTGGATCGATTGATGAATACCTCCTGACTCATCAGCATGAGGATGGGAGTGCTTGAATTGATTGTATTTGTTGATGAACATGGAAAAGATGATAACTATTGCGATTTGCAGCTATTGATATAGGCTCCAATGCCGTACGGCTTCTTTTGACAAATATCTATTCGGGCTATGAAGGGTATAAGACGGTTTTTCAAAAAGAATCCCTCATAAGGGTGCCTTTACGCCTTGGTGAGGAAGCTTTTATTGACGGGGAACTTAGCGACTGGCGTGTGGAGAAGTTAATCGAAACGATGAAAAGCTACCGTCACCTGATGAATGTGCACGGTGTTATTGATTATCGCGCTTGTGGTACGTCTGCCATACGCTCTATCAGAAATAGCCAAGAGGTTGTTGACCGTATCCGCGATGAGGCAAATATCGAGGTGGAAGTGATTTCAGGACAGGAGGAAGCTGAGATTATTTTTTCAACCGGTATCTCCTATGAGCTGTCCCCTAAAAAATCCTATCTCTATATCGATGTGGGAGGGGGAAGCACGGATATATCTTTGATTAAAGGAAAGGAATATATTGGAACGCTTCGATTGCTCAATGATCTTGTTGGAGATGAGGAGTGGACTGCTATGAAGGAGTGGCTGGTTCATCTGCGAAAGCAATACCCTAAGATGGAAGCCATAGGGTCGGGTGGCAATATCAATAAAATGGGCAAGATGTATGGCAAAAACAAGGATAAGTCCCTGTCCTATACTATTATAAAAGCCATTCACTCCCATTTGAATCGTTACACTATTCTTGAACGTATCCGTGAGCTCAACTTAAAACCGGACAGAGCTGATGTCATCATCCCAGCTTCTGTTATATTTATGAATGCCATGCAGTGGGGAAGTATCAAAAAGATTTACGTCCCTAAAATCGGCCTTGCCGATGGCATCATCAAGCGTCTCTATGCTCAATATGCAGATAGCGCTACAGTCTCCCTTGATGGAGAGTAATCCTGGCGCTATCGTTTGGACTTGCTTGATTTTAAGATTCTCCAAAATAATGCGTACTTATCGCCTTTAGTTATCTCGTTGGCGGCCTGC
>PXTV01000008.1 GCA_003022985.1 Bacteroidetes bacterium SW_11_45_7
TACCTTCAGCGCAACCGCATGCCGAGCCGTGAAACGAACCTGATCGAGGACTGGGAAACGAAACTTGACCGCATTGTTGACGAAACCCTTCAGGAAGATATGCGGCTCGTTGGCGGCATACCACCCTGGATGCAGATGTACTTTGACCGGCTCATCGAGCGCACGGGCAAACCTGTCAAGGACATCTTCCCTAATTTTTCGGTAATGGTGCATGGGGGCGTCAATTTTGAACCGTACAGGGCGGCTCTCCAACAATCCATCGGCAAAGCCATCGATACCGTGGAAACCTATCCCGCATCGGAGGGCTTTCTGGCCTACCAGGATTCACAGGAGGATGAGGGCTTGCTCTTGAATGTCGATTCGGGGATCTTCTTCGAGTTTGTGCCCGCTGATGAGATTTTCGATGAGAATCCTTCGCGTTATCCGCTCGAGGACGTGGTGACCGGCAAGAATTACGCGGTTGTGTTGAGTTCCAATGCGGGTTTGTGGGCGTATAATCTGGGTGACACAGTATCTTTTACTTCTTTAGACCCCTATAAGATCAAAGTCACAGGGCGCGTAAAGCATTTCATCTCCGCCTTTGGCGAGCACGTGATCAGCGAAGAGGTGGAGGATGCGCTGCAACAGGTGGCGAAGGAGCAGGATGCGCAGGTTACGGAGTTTACAGTAGCGCCTGTCATCCGGCCCAAGGAAGGCTTGCCGTATCACGAGTGGCTCATCGAGTTCGGCCGGGAGCCGGAGGCTCTTGGGTCTTTTGCCCAGCGGCTGGACCAGGTCATGCGCAACCGCAACATCTACTACGATGATTTGGTGGGAAGCGGCATTATTCGAGCGCTCAAACTCACGCCCTTACGGAAAAACGCCTTTATCGATTACATGCGCACCATCGGCAAGCTGGGCGGCCAGAACAAGCTGCCGCGCTTGTACAACGACCGCTCCATTGCGGATGAGCTGGCAAAGTTTGCCAAAGTTCACGGTTCGCCATGAATGGTTATGATTAAGCAAGGGAAGTAGTGCTGCTTCCAAACCATCATATGGCCTTTGGCAATTTGTGGACGGTATTGTTATGCCAGGCCCTGCGGTGAAGGATATCAAGATAGTGGTTGATCGGTTTCTCATAGTCAACTTTGTAATCCTCACCCAGCTTTTTGGTGACCACGTTGATCAATCGTTTCACGATCACCGCCACTTTGGTGTCAAATTGGGTAAAGCAGGTGCCGAACAGTTCCTCATCAAATGGGATGGCAACTTCCACAATGTATAGTAACAAGTCCGCTTCGTAGACTTTGTTTTTCGATACTTTGGTGAACTCGTTGACCCTTTTTACACAGGCGTTTAACATTTTTGCCAGTCTTACCTGTTCCGCATAACCCTTGTAGTCTTTCCCAAAAATGAGATCCAAATCTTCCTTGGTTTCTTCAAACAATTCCTCCTCACCAGATTCTTTGGCCAGGTAATTGGCAAAGATGAAATCATAAGCCGTTTTTCCTTGGCTGCGAGCTTTAAGACAATCTCCTGAAGCTTCTTGTGTTCAAGGTTTTTGATCTGCTCTTTGGTTGTCTTATCAAGTTTGGGCATAAAGGTTACATTTTTCAGTTTGCACTGCAAAATAATACTAATCCGGCTGGTTGTGGAAAAGTTCAATGCCACAAAGATTGATAGCATCAGCTAAACCGGTGAGAGCAAGATTGGAAAGCCCTTGCCTTGGTGGCGTTCCACTTGCGCCATTGGAGATGAGTTGCGAGAAGGCAGGGTCAAATCAAAGTATGAATAAAAAATCGCAGAATAAGCACGCTTATTTGTGATCGCTGGTAGTTGCTTTTCAGTTGCCGGTGAGCCAGCATAGGCGGACAATACGGTTACAAATGGCAGTTAAGATTCGATCTGTTTGTCCGTAGCAAGGGCGCTACGGAAAGATGAGAAAACATGCCTTCCTCTTTTGAATATTGGGCTGTAGTGGTCAAACATCGCCTGACCCTTACATCGGTGCCTGACCAGCTGTTTGTGGCATATTTCTCAGGGACAGTCATGCTATAACCCACTGGAACGGGGTGGCCAAACGATTATCTATTCCCGTCAGCTTTAGCTAACGGATTAATTACTAATCACAAAAGCATGGTTTTGACCGCATGTCAACGAGCCGAATGGGGTTGAAACACCCATTTTCAGATCTTTCTTACCGGTTGGCTAATGCCGGGGAAACGGCAATGGGCTTGTTTCTTCAGTTTGCACATCTTCTCTGTCAGTAGCTAAGGCGCGCTAAGGACAGGGAAGAACTTAAGTTCAACTAACAATGTATTTCGATATTTATTGTATGTAATTTATTTTCGCCCTATAAATAGCATCATGGTTAATATAAATTCAAGTTTAGTTATACTTCTGCTCTTATGTCGCAATTACACCCAATATGAAACGGAACTTTTGGGGGATTAGATTTTGAGTATTTCTTTTTACTTTCTTCTCTCGCTCGTTGACATATAAAATTTGGATTGAGGTCTTCCATTTTTTCAATTCTAAATCCTTTAACCACTTCAGGGTCACCTGTTGTTTTTTCTTTATAACGCTCTGACTCTCTGTAAGTGTTTATTATTAATTTAATGTATTCCTCGAGAAAAATCCAGTGACTTTCGATTTGATGAAGATTTACATCATCGAATTTACTTGGTAAAGGCTTAAGTTTAAATATGTTTCGCGTGGCAACAAATTTGCCAATGTTATTCAATAATCGTTCGTGTTCTTTTAAATAATTGATGGCTTTGTTTTTTCTTTTAAAGTGATCTTCTTCTTTTTCACAGATTGCGTTTAGCGTTTTTAACTTTTGAGTTTTAAGTAGCTCTTCATAGCTTATTTCGTCAGCTGTAATAACTAAACCTGCTTTTAGTAAATCTTCAAACTCTTTTCGTTCCAAGTGGGTTATTACCTTATCTTTTTCCAAATAATGCTTCAATCCAAGATATTGGGAGACAACGTCAAATCCATATTCTTCAACTAGCTTATTATCAATTGATAAGTCGATCTCAGAATAATCAAATAAAACTTGAAGATCACAATTTGCTCTTTCCGGTAATTGATTTATTACTTCTTCTTTAAATTCATCCTCAATCGCTTCTTTGTTTTTTTCTGTGGCATTAGGATACTCTTTAGAATTATCTAAATAGGCATGCAATTTCTCTTGATAGGTCGGTTTATATTGGAGAATATATTCATCAACTTCTTTGCACTTTATATCATGTTGAGCAAAATAATGAATAAAGTCTTTAGGCTTATTCCATGTGCTATCATCTTTTATAAAAGAGGTTACTTGTTTAAGAGTCTTTTGGTTAGCATTGTACAAGGTGAGTTCGAATAGGCCTTTGGGGTTAATAACCAAAGGATTATCAACCTTTATTTCGGTTTTTGAATTTTGGGATGTATTTAAGTTATCAAGTTTCTCCCTCACAGAATTAATGTAACTCTTAAACTTTTCATTTTCCGAACCATTCCTATCAAACTCAATTAATGTTTGATTGCCAATTTCAACAATTTTCTTTTTTCTCCTTTCTTTCGCATCCTCTTTCTTTAGAGCATCTATTTGCTTCATTTGCTCTGAATAAAATTCATTAAAGCAGTTAAAAAGGCATTCTGAATAATATTCAATTAAGTTACTGTGGTCAGGTTCTACTAAGAGCTTAATTTCAAGGTCGTTTAGAACCCTGTCATAATACATTGTTTTGTACTCATCTATCGCAACTTGCACATCTGAAATGTACCTATTATGATATGACGCCTTAACAAATTCATCGTATATTTCCTTTATGAAGCGATATCGGCCTTTTAGAGTGTCAATATTTTTTGTAGTACTTAAAATGCTTAAACTTTCAAGTAATTGGATTCCTCGCCTTTGAACCTCATCCGGCACATAATTGTAACTGTTTATTTCTTCTTCTCGCTCCTTTTGTTTTTGCTCTAAAAGTTTTTCAAAATTTTCTTCATTAAGGCCTATGGTCATTTCAGTTTTATTCTTACTCGTTGATTTAGAGCTAAAACTTACAAAGTTTTCTGATTCAATCTCTTCTTGATCAGATTTAGCAGTTCTGTCATTTTTTATGTTATTGTACTTTAAATTGAATTTTTCTTCTGAATAAAACAGAAAAACAATGAAATCTATAAAGGCAATAAAAAATGGAATTATCGTCCATGAAAAAAGCAAGTAAACTAATCCGTAAAATGGTTGACCGAGATAAAATCTGTGTATTCCAATTCCTCCAAGAAAAAAAGTCAATAGAATAGTTACCGTCTTATCTTTCATTTTATAATGTTTTAATTAAAGTAAGTCATTTTGTCTTTGGTGTCAAATGTTATTTAAAAGTAACTAAATAGCAATAAAGAATCAAATCTGAAATTAAGTATTTGAAGCCTACAAATTCAAACTAAAATATCAAAGTTCATTCCACGCACTGGTTGGTGTTTACCGTTTCAGCATGCTTTCATTCACTGTTGAAGAGAACACAAACAACGGTAGGAAAATCTTCTCAGCGTTTACAAGATAGAAAGGATCAAGTACGCCTTGGCCAAGCTTATCCCGGATAATCATCGTGGAACCGTTCGCTCTTGATGGCTTTCTCGCGGATGATATTGGCCGGTTCAAAGAGCTCGCCTGCCCGCTTTTTCAGGTCCTCCATGATCTCCACGGCCCGCTGGCAGGTTAAACTGTCCAGATAGCGGAAGGGGCCACCCAGGAAGGGCGGAAAGCCGAGGCCAAACACAGCACCAATATCTCCGTCACGCGCGCTTTGCACAATGCCCTCTTCCAGGCACATGGCCGCCTCGTTAACCATCTGCAGGGCCAGGCGGTACTGGATTTCCTCTTCTACATATGCCTTTTTTACGGGGTTGCCAAAGAACTCGTAAATCTCTTTGTTAATGAGGCCCTTGCGTTTTTTGCCGTTCGCATCGTACTTGTAGAAACCCTTTTGATTCTTGCGCCCGCTGTAACCCGCTTCGTGGAGTTTAGGCAACACTTCCGAGGGTTTGGCGCCCTTGCGCTGGCGGTAATAGTCCATCAGCTCGCCACTCATCACGTGCGCAGCTACATCGATCCCCACTTCATCGAGCAGTGCAATGGGGCCCACCGGGTAGCCAAACCGCTTCATGCTGTGATCGAGCTGCTCGATGTCCACCCCGTCTTCCAACAACAGGAGCGCCTCGTTGAGAAATGGCGCCAAAATGCGCGAAGTGTAAAAACCGGGCCCATCTTTGACCACAATGCACGTTTTGTCCTGGCGAATGCCCAGTTCGAGCGCAGTGGCCTCCACCCACTTGGCCGTATCCTCTTTCACGATGATCTCGAGCAAGGGCATTTTCGGCACGGGGGAGAAGTAGTGCATGCCGATCACCCGGGAAGGCCGCTGCGCATTTTCCGCAATGCGCTTGATGGGAAGGGCAGAGGTGTTGCTGGCAAAAATGGCGTCTTCGCGGGTATTATCTTCCGTTTCCTTGAGGATTTTTTGTTTGAGGTTGATGTCTTCGTTAACCGCTTCAATTACGAGATCTGCTTTGCCAAAACGGTCGTAGTCCAGCTCGCTGTTGACTCTGGTGATCAGCTCCTCGCTTTCAGCAGGGCGCATGGCTTTTTTCTTGACCTTGCGTTGAAAGTCGTCCCAAATACTCTTTTTAGCTGAGGCGATTGTATCCTCATCAACATCCTTGAGCAGGACTTCGATATCGTTTGTCACACTCACTTGCGCAATGCCTGCTCCCATAAAACCGGCCCCGAGCATACCGATTGTTTGGACGTCCTTCGCTTGTTCTTTGAGAGGGTTCTTTTTCATTTCCGTCATAGCGAGGAAGATGCGCATGAGCTGCTTCCCTTGCGGGGAACGCATCAGCTCGTCATTGCCTTTGGCTTCTTTTTTGAGGCCTT
>PXTV01000009.1 GCA_003022985.1 Bacteroidetes bacterium SW_11_45_7
TATTAAAGGAAGCAACAACGGCACTACAACAAATGAAAAGGGCTACTATGAATTAACGCTGGACCCGGGGCAATACACCATTGTATTTCAGTACGTAAGTTATGAACGGCTTGAAAAGCAAGTCTCCTTGCAAAAGGGTGAGGAAATCCAATTGAATGCTACACTAAAACCCCAAAAAGTTGAGCTCAACGAGGTTATAGTGACGGGTGAAGACCCTGGTGACCGTATCATGCGAAAAGTGATCGCCAACAGGAAAAAGCATTTGAACCAAGTGGAGGCTTATTCCTGCAAGACCTACATAAAAGGGGTGTACCGCTTAACCGGGGCGCCTGAGCAAATCATGGGGCAGGGATTGAGCAGCCCCATGCTCGACTCCAATAATACAGGTATTGTCTATTTATCCGAATCGAAAAGCAATTTTTATTACGAACAACCGAACAAAACCAGGGAAGTGATGACAGCCTCCAAAGTTAGTGGCAACAAAGATAGGTTTAGCGCTAATTTTGCTTCCTTTCTCGAACTCGATATCTATCAAAACAACATCAAGAACATACCCGGCTCGGACCGGATGTTTATATCCCCTGCTTCAGCAAATGCCTTCTTTTATTACAATTTTAGTTATCAAGGCAGTTATTCCGAGCAAGGCCACCTGATTCACGAAATCGAATTAACCCCAAAACGAAATAATGCGCCGGCCTTTCAGGGCTCAGTTTATGTTGTCGACTCGCTTTGGCGCTTCAAAAGCATAGATTTACAAGTATCGAAAACAGCCGAACTTAAGAATTACGATAGCTTGCGATTCAAGCAGGTTTACGAACCATTGAACGATACTGTATGGATGCCGCTGTCAAAACGCATTGAGGTTGACATGAGTTTTGACCTCTTAAATGTTACAGCAAATGGTTATTACGTAAATGTTTACAGCAATTATAAACTGCGGGATCAATTCCCTGACGGGTTTTTTAGTAGTGAATCAATAGCTATTGGGGATAGCGCTAAAGAAAGGGATTCCGTCTATTGGCAAAACAAGCGGCCTGTCCCTTTAACCCAAGAGGAAAAGATAGATTACGAAACAAAAGATAGCATCTATCAAAAAATTTCTTCCCAGGAATACCTCGACTCAATGGATCGTGAATATAACCGCTTTCAATTCTTTGACGTGATAACTGGTTACAATTTCAGAAAGCGGTCTCAGAAATTCCGCTTTTCAACAGACCCTATATACGATATTATCCAGTACAATACAGTGGAAGGCGCTGTTATCAATTTTGGTATGGATTTGACTAAGGGTTGGGAAGATGAACAGGAATTGAAGGGAAGAGCTGATTTGCGGTACGGCTTCACAAATGGCCATTTGAATGGCAAATTGGCAATGGCCTACGTATACAATCCTTATCATGAGGCCAAACTGGGAATTGAAGGCGGTCAGTTTATTCGCCAATTTGATCCAACCAGTCCTGTAACGCCATTATCAAATACCCTGTATTCGCTGCTTTTGAATCGAAACGATATGAAAATCTTCGAGCAACGATACGTTAATGCTTACCACAAACGAGAACTCTGGAATGGTGTAAAACTTAATACTGGTTTTTTATGGGCTGATCGCTATTCCTTGCGTAATCGAACTGATTATAAGTGGATCGATTGGGAAAATCGAACATTTACTTCCAATATTCCGGGAACAAATGGTGAGAGAAGTCGTTCAAGATTCGAGAACCACCAGACGTTCAACCTTAAAGCTGACCTCAGTCTTAATTTTGGGCAGGAATACATTTCTTATCCACATCGAAAAGTAGTTGTATCCTCGCCTTATCCCGAACTTGCATTTCATTACAGAAAAAGCATCCCTGGTGTATTGGGTAGTGATCAAAATTTCGATTATATTGCTGCAAGTATAGATGGCGATTTTCCTCTTGGGCTTGTCGGAAACACAGATTTTTACCTTTCAGCAGGTACATATTTGAATCAACAACGCCTTTATTTTCCGGATTACAAGCATTTTCATGGCAACGTAAGATTCCTGGGCAACCCATCGATAGATGCATTTGAGCGGTTACCTTATTACAAGTTCAGCACAATACAAAATCATGCCGAAGCTCACATCAGCCATCATTTCGATGGTTTTCTATTCAATAAAATTCCCGCCATAAGAAAATGGAATATCCAGGCAGTTGGTGAGGTAAGAGGTTTTTACTTACCCAACGGTGACTACCACCTTGAAGCAAGTGCCGGCATTGAAAACATCATCAATATTCTCCCGTCATCAACAATTGAATATGTTTTTGCATTTCCTGATAGGGGCAATTGGTATTTGAATGGGATCAAACTAACAATAGGTGGTTTATAAGAAGCGGAAAAGGATTGACCAAAGAAACTGCTACCCTGATTTATCCACGGGCATCCTCAAGAAGTATATGGTGGAAAGGGTAGAAAAACCTAACGGCAAAATGTGTTAAGAAGACGAGGAGTCATTTGAGCATTCATATAAACTACGCTGGGGTCATCATCCTTTAAGCAGATAAACATTGCTACAACTTCAATTCGTTGAGGAACATTGAAAGATGATCCAGGAAAGGCCTAGGCGCTTCAGCATGAACCCAATGGCCTGAAGATGGGACAACTTCAAACCCGGCTTGTGGGAAAATAGCCCTGATTTGCTCCTCGTCATCCTGCCGGATGTACTCGTTCATCACGCGCAAGATTTTTCAACAAAAATTGCCTGATGTGAACGTCATCAATATATTGAGCCAACATATCATCAGCTTCCTTGCGGCTATTGATATTGGTTATATCCATCGCAAAAAGAGCTTCAAATATCTCCTCGTGCCCACTTGAATATGCTTTTACCGCCATATCAACCACCGCAAGCCCTTCCACTTGATCCGGGTAATCAATAGCCATTTGCATAGCTGTTTTACCACCCATGGAATGACCGATAAGCACGGCTGAGGAAATGGCGTGCTCATCCATTAACTGTTTGAGGTCATCGGCCATAAGCCGGAAGCTGTGATCTTCTGAGTGGGGGGACTTCCCGTGATTTCTTTGGTCTACTAACCAAACACGGTATTTCCCGGCAAGTTGTTTAGCAATGGTAATCCAATTATCGAGCGAACCGAGTAACCCGTGAAGGATGATGAGATCAGGGCCACTATCACCTAACTGTTTGTAATGAAGTTGCATAGGTTAAAAAGCTCATGATAGAGTAAATGAAAAGGGATTACAAACGTAAAAAAATAGATAGTGAGGTAAAACATAACAATAAACATAATTGCTTTTTAATTTAAAAGCACCATGAGATAAAACATTTTTTAATACTATGTCGATCTAATGTTATATTGCAAAGATTGATTTAAAACAAAAAGGCCGTCTCGAATCATCGAGAGCGGCCTTTTAAAAATGGCTTGAAAGTTTCGTTGGTTACTCAGATTCTGATTCAGATGTGGCATTTGAAAAGAAAATGTCGTTAATAGCATTATCAAACGAAGATTTATCGATGACGCCATTAACCATTTGCGGCTGACCTGAAACCGGAATAAAAAGAATGGCAGGAATACTCTTAATACCAAAAGCACCGGCAAGTTCCTGCTGTTGTTCCGTATCGATCTTGAAAACATCAACCTGACCCTGGTATTCGTGTTCAACTTGTTCTAAGGTTGGCTCCAGTTGTTTACAGGGTCCGCACCAATCGGCATAAAAGTCGATAATGGCCGGCTTCTCGCCTTCGAACTTCCATTCTTCGTTTTCATCAAAATTGAAAATCTTCTGCTTGAATGTTTCTTGTGTTAAATATTCCATAAAATCCGTTTCATCATTAACAATCTGCCGGTACAAACATGAAAGGTTGAAAAAGTGTTCAATTATATGAAACATTTACTAAGCACTTATTCACCTCTTACGGTATAACCACCTTCAAAGCTAAATGACAAACATCCACCTTCAAAGGGCTTTCGTTCCAGGGAAAGGGGTCTCCATCCAGCTCGACAATGGATTCGTACTCCTGGTATATTTTGACCGTTTTGGCACGGTGAAACTCAGAAGAGTACCATTTATGGGTGAGTTGGAAATATGAAAAAGGGACAGTAAACAAACCCAGAAGTTTGGGAAAGGGCTTTAGAATCAGTACATCGAAATAGCCATCTCGTACATCAGCTTTTGGCGTGGCACTGAAATGATAGCCCAGCTCCCTGGTATTACCCACCACTACAAAAAACGCCTGCCGTTGAATAGCACGTCCGTCAATTTCAATATTATACGTACGGCCACGATAAGGGAAATACTTCTTGAGCACAGCCATAGCATAGGAAAAAAAGCCGTGCAAATGATGTTGCTTAAACTCATTAGCCACAATGGAAACAAAACCAACACCAGCATTACTAATGAAATACCGATCACCTGTTACGCCAATATCTATGGCATCAATCTTGCCCCGATTGATCACTTGCAATGCTTTTGACACATTTAACGGGATGTTCAAATGCCGGGCATACCCGTTACCCGAGCCGAGAGGAATGACGCCAAGTGCCACGTCCGTATAAGCGATCCCGTTTGCCACTTCATTAATAGAGCCATCTCCCCCCACAGCTACCACTATATCAGTACCATTGGAAGCAGCTTCTTTAGCAAGGATAGTGGCATGGCCACTGTACTCGGTAAATTGAATATCGTAGTCGTAGTGCTGGCTATCAATGGTATCCCCGATCTTTTGATCGATGTTGTGTTTTTGAAAAACTCCTGAGACAGGGTTGACAATGAAAAGGATCTTTTTCTTCACCTTGAGAAGGATTTAGATGGTTTGCTGCGGTAACGAAAAGGAAAGCAAAAATAATGAATAGGACACTCAGCGTTCAACATCGGCTTTTAAGCTCATATCGAGCCCACGGGCTGAATGGGTAATGGCACCTACGGAAATGTAATCAACCCCTTTTAGAGCATAGCTGCGAATGGTGGCCAACGTAATACCACCGGATACTTCAATGGTAAAACGGCCATTGACCATATTGACAGCCTCGGCTATGTCGGAGGGGTCAAAATTGTCGAGCATCACCCTGTGGATACCCCCCTCATCAAGAGCTTCCTGAAGCTCAATGAAGGAGCGAACCTCCAATTCGATTTCAAGATCGAGCTCCTTGTTGTCAAGATAGGATTTTGTGGCGCGAATGGCATTGGCTATCCCTCCCGCATAATCTACGTGATTGTCCTTGAGCAATATCATATCGTAAAGGCCGAGGCGGTGATTGGTTCCTCCTCCTATTCGCACCGCCTCCTTATCGAGCATCCGAAGGCCGGGAATGGTTTTACGCGTATCGAGCACCCGAACACCTGTCCCTTCAAGTGCTTGTGCATATTGGGCAGTTACACTGGCTATGCCACTCATGCGCTGCATAATATTGAGAACGGAGCGCTCCGCTGTAAGGATGGAACGCGCTTTCCCTGATACGGTAAAAGCAATATCACCCGGCTCTACATAAGTGCCATCAGCAAGATGGTCGGTAATCGACAATTGCGGATCTACCTGATTAAAGATGGCCTTAGCTGCGTGAGTGCCTGCGAGGAACCCTGCTTCCTTGATGCGCAGGCGCGCTTGATTGATGGCATCTTCAGGGATGCAGGCAAGTGAGCTATGGTCGCCCGGAGGAAGATATCCTTTTGGATCTACTGTATCCTCTTGGATGATGTATTTGGCTAAGGCTTCTAAATCCACAACCGACACTAATCTTTTTCAAAACGAATCTCCTGGATACGGAAGCTTTCGCCCTTTTGCTTGACGTAAATATAGGTTCGAAAAGAGCGATCATTTGCCACCAAAGTACCTATACAATACTCCGAGCCCTTGTTGGATGAGCCCTTGTGAATGATCTCAAATGAACTGGGATCGTGTTTATCGAAAAAATTCTTCAACACCATTTTTGCCTGTGACTGGCTGTAGACCTCTTCTTCTTTCAGTATAGTGATTTCTACACTATTGTCGAAATATTGCGACAGCTTATTCGCATTCCCGCTTTCAATGGCAAGGGCAATTTTTTCAAGGTCAATAGGCAATGCCGTTCCCATCAGAGGAAGGAGGAAAAGAATGAACAAGGGGGCAGCGTATTGTTTCCGGATAATGCGCATGGTTCATTTTCTTTCTTGAGTAGCCAAAATTGTGCCACATTTTAAAAGAAATGATCAATTGTAACTACTCAGTCTCACTAAAATAGCCACTCCCGATTCTAAAATCGGGAGAAATAGAGCAAGGTTTGTACCTTATAATGCCCTATACTGTTTGAATTCGATGGCGTGTTGTTCTTTCTTATAAATCGTCTTAGCGTCTCCCGATGTCAAGCATCGGGAGTGACAAAACTGCTTATCATTGATGAGGAAGTAAAAACGAATAAATTGATTTTACGATCAACTTACTAACCCATATCTCAAATATAAAAAAATCAATTTTCTCCAAAGAATTTTTACAATTCCTTATTCGATGTTATCCTTATCGAGCGATGGGTGGAGGTCAGGCCACATCTTAACCAAAATCAAACCCAAACAAGCCAAATTCGCTACCTTTGCGGGTCTATGAACAAATCGCAACGCGTACTCCTGATGATCCTTGACGGATGGGCGCACGGGCCTGATCCCAACGTTAGCGCCATCGCTCAAGCCAAGACTCTTTTTGTAGACGGGCTGTATGACAAGTACCCTAACTCAGAGCTCAAGACGGATGGTGAAGTAGTAGGGCTACCGGAAGGGCAGATGGGAAACTCCGAAGTGGGGCACATGAATATTGGGGCTGGGCGAATTGTTGACCAAGACCTTCAACGCATTAATAAAGCAATCAGCAATGGCGATATTAAGCAAAACGAGGTCTTGAACCAGGCACTTGCTTATGCCAGGGAGAACAACAAGAAGTTGCACTTCATCGGCCTTGTGAGCGATGGCGGTATTCACTCGCATATCGATCATCTGAAGGGCCTGTGTGATTACGCTGATGAGTACGGCTTACAAAATGTTTACGTTCACGCCTTCACTGATGGCCGCGACACCGATCCGAAAAGTGGTAAGGGCTTTATAAAGGAGCTGGAGCAACATATAGCCGACAAAACTCCACAACTTGCCAGCGTCATTGGCCGTTATTATGCCATGGACAGGGACAAACGGTGGGAAAGGATCAAACAGGCGTACGATTTGCTTACAGAAGGCAAAGGCAGCAAGACAACCGACTTCCGGCAGACCATCCAGCAATCTTATGAGGAGGATGTTACGGACGAATTTCTCAACCCCATTGTCAAGGCGGATGAGCATGGCAACCCGCTGGCAACAATAGACGAAGGGGATGCAGTGATCTGCTTCAACTTCAGAACTGATCGTTGTCGCCAGATCACACAGGTGTTCACACAAGATGATATGCCCGAGGAAGGCATGCATACCATGTCCCTTCATTACGTCACCATGACCAATTATGACGACACCTTTAAAGGTGTGCATATACTGTTCGATAAGCCCAATCTGGACATGACGCTGGGTGAAGTGCTCGAGAAGCAGAACAAAACCCAGTTACGCATAGCCGAAACCGAGAAATACCCGCACGTCACCTATTTCTTCAACGGAGGGCGCGAATTGCAGTTTGAAGGTGAACAACGCAAAGTTGTCCCCTCCCCAAAAGTGGCTACATACGATTTGCGGCCGGAGATGAGCGCCTACGAGGTGCGCGATGAGGTCAATCGCTTGATAAAAGAGCAAACTCCGGATTTTATCTGCCTCAACTTTGCCAATCCTGATATGGTAGGCCACACAGGTGTATTCAATGCAGCTGTAAAAGCTGTTGAAACTATTGATAATTGCGCTAATAGTGTAACGCAAACGGCACTGGCTCATGATTATACCATCATGATCACAGCAGATCACGGCAATTCCGACTACCTGATCAACGATGATGGCAGCCCAAATACTGCTCACACCAAAAATCCCGTCCCCTTCTTCCTGCTGAACGCTGCTGATGGCACACGAGTGAGTGATGGTAAATTGGGCGACATCGCCCCTACGGTATTAAAGCTAATGGGGCTGGACGTGCCTGGTGAGATGACCGGAAAGGCGTTGGTCGATGACAAGTAATCCTCTTATCTGGTGTTGGGCAAAGCTTTTTGTGGTTTGCTCTCTTGCCGGCCTTCTAACCGGTTGTGTGTCATCCGAAAGGATCAAGGATATCGACAAGGTTTACTTTGATCTGGAGAGCTTTTTACAGGAACAAATGGATACATTAGCCAGAAGCCAACATACTATCACAAAATCCATTCAGTTTAACGAAGAGAACGAGCAGCAGCAATTTACAACGGGTAGTACTCCGAAAGGCGCCTTCCCCATAGCTACTTTACACAGTTATACACGCTGGCAAAAGGAGTTGAAGCCCTTCCTGGATGCCGGCATTAATCAACCTGCTCTCCTGGATCAATACACTGGTGATACGGT
>PXTV01000010.1 GCA_003022985.1 Bacteroidetes bacterium SW_11_45_7
ACAAAATATCCTTCAATGTAAAATCGAGTTGCAGGTTATTCACAAAGTAGTCATCGATTTTGCGGTTCTCATTGCTCGTATTGTCTAAGTACTGCTCGCCTACATATTTTGAGTTAAACGAAAGATCCAACCAATTAAGAGGTGAGATGGTAAGATGGGATGCACCAACGATGGAAGGCGAAAAAGCGATATCGGTCGTTTCAAGTGTTTCGCGCTTTACTGTTACCAAATTGAACTGCTCGTCATACACGTAATTTACATTTTCAAAATTGCGGATTTTGTTGATGCTGTAAGTGACATTAGCGTTCCAGGTTAAGCGCTCCATAAGGTTGACTGCTCCCTGCACCTCGATGCCTGTCCGATAGCTGTTGGCTACGTTGGTCCGGATCGGTGTCCCCACATCGTTCAATTCGCCAGTTTTTACAAGCTGATCCTTGTAGTTCATGTAGAAGTAGTTGGCTTTTACAGTGAAATAGGGATGCTTGTAGCGATAACCGGCTTCCAGGTTGTGCAGTCTTTCCGGCTTTGGTGTTTGGCCATTGGGGCTGTCGATGTAATCGCTCCTCGTTGGTTCGCGGTTGGCAATGCCCAAATAAGCATAAGCCCGGTGGCGCTCGTTAATATCGTATTGGGCGCCCACTTTGGGGTTGAAAAAGTGGTGGATGTGTTTTTGGCTGATCGAACGTTCATCGATATCCCTGCCCCAAATTTCATAAGCCACTTTGCGGTACTGAAGATCGCCAAAAATGGTTAGGTTGTCCAATGGCCGGTGATTGATCTTTCCGTAAATATTAAAGTTGTTCTTCACGGCATCGTTGTTGTAAAACCGGTTGCGGATTTCGCTCTTGCCTGCATGCCTCACCCGGATGACATTGCCAAAATGCGCCCCCTCGTAGTTGTTCCAGGCGCCCCCAAACGTCAGGTTAAGCGCTGTAAGGGGTTGATAATCTGCTGAAAAAGTAAAGCCGTAAAAGTCGTTGTCCAGCCAGCGCCTGCGGATCAGATCGCTTTTACTGATGGTGTCACTGCCTGTTGTGACGGGCCGGATGCTGTGAAACGGCAGACTGGCTTCATCCCTGTACTGTTCAAAATAACCGCGCCCATAGGTGTAATGAAGGGCACCGTTTGCGCTCAAAACGGGCGAAAACTGGTGCGAAGCGTGCAGCTGGTAGTGATTTTGCTGGTAATTATCCGTTTCGTTCTCGTAAAAGCGGGTATTGCCATTGGCATCGGTATAACGGCCGGCTGAGTTGTAAGTGCGGTTGGTGCTCAATGAATCCTCCGGCACGCCATACCAAGCTTGATAGGTTTTTTCCTTGCCGCCAAAAGTGATGGCTTTGACGATTGTTTGATTGCCATAGTAACCGCCCGACAGATAAAACGATCCAAGGTTCGACTTTGCTCTGTCGATATAGCCATCCGATGCAATTTTGGACAGCCGTCCTTCAACGGCAAACCTGTCGTTGATCAATCCCGTGCCGAAGCGGGCTGTATGTTTAACGGTATTGAAGGGATGGTTCAGCTCCGGGCCTTTATTGCGCCCGAATGGCGTGCCGATCCATGACTCGTGTTCTTTACTTGGCAGATAGCCTACAGAATTGTTGAGCTCCCCATAAGGTTCCTTGGCGAGCTGCTCGCTCTGGATATTGATGGTAGCGCCAAATGCCCCCGCTCCGTTTGTTGAAGTGCCCACACCCCGCTGAATTTGGATGTTTTCAGTAGATGAGGCAAAATCCGGGATATTGACAAAAAAAACGCGCTGAGACTCGGCATCATTGAGCGGTATGCCGTTAATGGTCACGTTTGTCCGGCTAAGATCGCTCCCCCGTATCCGCATGCCCGTGTAACCAACGCCAGCCCCGGCATCCGAGGTCGACACAACAGAGGGCGCTTGGTTTAACAAATAGGGCATGTCCTTGCCAAAGTTTTGCTGCTCGATTTCTTCCCGGCTAATTTTCGTGGTTGTAGCCGGGGTCTCATCGGCAGCACGGGTGGCTTCTACCAATACTTCGGATGTCATGGTGGCCTTGTTCTTGAGCGTAAAGCGAAGTTCCCTGTCCTCTTTTACATCAACTTGGCGGGTTTTTGTACGATAGCCGACAAAAGAAATGCGGAAGGTATAGGTGTCTTTTTCTATGTCGCTTAGTGAAAATTCCCCGTTCAAATCCGTTGTCGCCCCAAAGGATTTGTTTTCAACTGTGACGTTGGCGCCAGTAAGGGGCTGACCGTTTTCGTGTGCCACAACTTTGCCCGAGACATCGTATTGGGCAAAGACAAAACCCGGCAGGAATAAAGCCAGTAAGATTGTTGGAAAAATCGATCGCATGTAGCGTCCTTTTGGTTCCACAATAACCAAAAGGGGATGGGAGATCATCATGGTATGGCTGTAGCGTAGTGCAGCGAGGCCACTGTGTTTCCCTGCGCCAGCATGACCTGGATCAGGTTCCCCCGATTGTTGAAGGTTCAAAGTTTTAACGTTTAAAGTTCAATGTTTCAAGTAGTTAGCAGGTACCTCAAACCTTGAACTTTCAACAATCGGGAAGGGTATGATCTCAGCCCCGATTGAATCGGGGCACCCCTTTTGATGACGTTTCAAATCTAACATCTTAAGCTCATTTTTGTTTTTCCGGTAGTATTTTTTTTGGATTCTATGATTGTTTGGATTGGCCTTTTGATACCCATCTGCAGTGCAAATTCTTTATTTTAGTTGCTTGTGCACCTGATTCAAGTTTTACCAACCCGAAGATGAAATTTATATGCCTTCAACAGCCACTAAACCTTATCCACCAAAAGTTGAGCAAGAGCACTGGTTTTTTGGTAGCGCCTACTATTTGTCAAAAGACCGCATGTCATTTCTGCGCGATCATTGTACAAAACATGATATCAATTGGGTGACCTCCCGGTTTCTCAACATAGCTGTTACCAACTACCCGGCCTATATCCAGCATGTTTTGGTGGATAATAACAAGAACTACCGCAAAAGCTTTGGTTATGATAAGATCAAGCATCTTCTTGGCAATGGTCTGATAACCAGCGATGGGGCCTTTTGGCAAAGGCAGAGACGCCTTGCTCAACCGGCTTTTCACAAGAAACGCTTACAGGTTTTAACAAGCGTCATGGCCAAACATGCTGAGAGGATGGCCGAAAAATGGCACAGCTATGCAAAAAACAAGGAGACAGTTGACATTTCGCACGATATGATGGAGATAGCCCTTGAAATTGTTGGCGAAGCGCTCTTTAGCTCAGATGTAACGGATAAAGTGCCAATTGTCGACCGCAATTTGACTGTTGCCAATGAACTCGCCATGCAGCGGGTCCTCAATCCCTTTGCATTACCGCTGTGGGTGCCCACACCTGCTAATATCAAGGAAAAGAAAGCCATTGAGAATCTCGATGAGGTCGTTTGGCATATCATTGGCAAGAGGCGCCATACTACGGAGCATTATGATGACTTGCTCAGTATGCTGATGGAAGCGCGCGATGAGGACAGCGGTGAAAGCATGACAGACCAACAATTGCGTGATGAAGTGATGAATCTTTTCCTTGCCGGTCATGAAACATCGGCCAACGCTTTGAGCTGGTTTTGGTATTTACTTACTCAATATCCTGAGGAAGAACAGAAATTACGGGATGAAGTAAATGGCGTTTTGGCTGGGCGCACACCTACCTTTGACGATCTCCCCAATATGCCCTATACCAAAATGGCCATCCGGGAAGCTATGCGCCTTTATCCGCCAGCTTGGTTCATTGGTCGCCAGAGCATTGAGGAAGATGAAATCGGTGGCTACTACATACCGCCAAACACCAATGTCCTGATCAGCACATTTTTTACTCACCGCGATTCACGTTGGTGGGATGATCCCCTCACATTTGATCCGGAGCGTTTTACAGAGGCCAATATGAAAATGAGGCCGAAATTTGCTTATCTGCCATTTGGTGGCGGTCCCCGTCAGTGTATTGGCAATAATTTTGCCATGATGGAGATGCAGATCATCGTGCCAACGCTTCTCCAGCAATTCCAACTTTCCCTAAGCGATACAGCTAAAATCGAATCGGATCCACTCATAACGCTGCGCCCCAAGCATGGCATGCCGATAAGGGTCAAACATGTTCATGATTGAAGGGGGTTGTGGATGTAATGATTCAGTAATCTTATGCAGGGCCAAAGCCACGAGTCATGAATGGATTACTGGACGGTTGTTAAGAAGTGGTGGAAATTGTCCTTGAGCGTATAATATTGAGCCACGAAGCGTTCGTATTGGTCTTTAATTGTGTGGTGATCCTCCTCCAGGTTCACCTTCTGCTTGGTACGGTTGGAAAGCTCCATCATGCCGGCCAGCTCCTTATCGTGGCGGTAGATTAAATAGCGAAATTCATCGATCCGCTCCAGCATGTTGTAAAACTTGTACTTGTAGTCGGCTATGGTAGATTTAAAGTTTTTGTGGTTATTCTCGCTGGCTGCAACCTCAGCCAAACGGTTTTGCATGAATTTGATCTCATCGTGAAAGAAGTTGAGTTGGTTGAGCCAGTTGCGATGATCTTCTTTTAAGGGCTGGTAGGATTGAGTAGGCGCCATATAGATTTTTTGTATTGATTGCGTGCAATGAAGGTGTTAGTGAATACTCAAAAATAAAATATCTTTTGGCAATTTTGGCATGATGGACTGATGATTCATGATGAGACATCCCCCTTTTGAGCAAGAAGTGCTGCACCCATCAATTTTAATTTATCAAAGGATATTTCGTTCACGCCTTGAGCCATTAACTTTACGCCCTAAAACAGTGACCATCCATGCGATTTGTGCTTTTTCTTGTGGCAGGCATTTTGGGAGCGATGACAGCCAGTTCTCAGGGTACTTACGTTCCGCTCGGTGAGCAGGATAATCACCTCATCGACCGGTACAGGATTATTTACAATAAAATCCTCCCCCACCTTCACGCTAACTTTAAACCGTACAACAGGAAGATGGTGGCTGCTTTTGCTGATTCTCTGGCAAATGCAAATATCAATCGGAATCAAGTATTCCGCTATAATCTGCGCCAATTGCGCATTAGGAATAGCGATTGGTCGACCGATACATTCCGGAGCAGGCGCAAGTTGTTCAACATTTTCTATACCGATCCATCCCATCTTTACTCTGTCAAGACAGAAGATTTTCTCCTCAAAGTCAATCCCATCTTCGAGTATCGCATCGGTTTTGAAAAAGATGCTGAGCGCCATTATTTCAAAAATACGCGGGGTCTGGAGCTTCGCGCCTCTATTTCTGACAAACTGAGCCTCTACACTTACCTCACCGAAAATCAAACACGCCCTTATGCTTATGTCCAGAGCCGGATAAACCAACGGGAAGCTGTACCCGGAGAAGGATTTTTTAAGGATTTTAAGCAAAATGGGGTTGATTACTTTACTGCCCGCGGCTATATCGCCTTCAATGTTCTCGAACACATCGATATCCAGTTCGGGCACGGTAAGCATTTTATCGGGAACGGCCACAGGTCGTTGATGCTCTCGGATCACGGGAACAACATGCCTTTTCTCAAACTCAACACGCGCATCTGGAACCTCCGCTATACCAACTTATTTACCCAAATGACCCAGCAATACGATAGGGGACCCGACCGCTTGTTGGATAAGAAATACGGGGCTTTCCATCATCTTAATCTTGCAGTTACGGATTGGCTGGATGTAGGGCTTTTTGAGGGCGTCATCTTTGCGCGCAATAATGGGTACGAGTTGCAATACCTCAATCCCATTATTTTTTACCGGTCGGTGGAGCAAGAGCTTGGAAGCCCTGACAATGCCATGGTAGGTCTGGATTTTGAAGTGCGTGCCCTCAATCACTTATCCCTTTACGGGCAGCTCGTTTTTGATGAGTTCAATTTCAGCCATATCAGGGCTTGCAATACGTGGACATCTTTGGCCTATCCAATCTCGATGGACGATTCGAGTTCAACATGGTACGGCCTTATATGTACACCCACACTGATGCAGAAAGCAACTATACCCACTACAATCAGCCATTGGCACATCCTTTAGGCGCCAATTTCCGTGAATTTATCGGTGAGCTTCGCTATCAACCTATTGAAAAATTCCGGTTCAAGGCTAAATTGATCCGTGCATCTTATGGAGCGGATTCATCGGGCAAAAACTGGGGCAGCGACATTTTCATGCCCAACCAGGACCAGAGCGGTGGGTTAAATGTGGAAAAGCGTTTGGGCAATGAGATGCTGCAAGGGGTCAGGCAGGACGTCACGTTAGCTGAGTTACTGATCACTTACGAGTTTTGGTACAACATCAAGTTCGATTTGAACGTAGTGCTCCGCCAAATGAACAGCGAGGTCGACAGCCGCGATCGCACAACGGTGTTTGGCGGCATTGGTCTGCGGTGGAATATCCCGCACAAGAGCTATGATTTTTGATAGGCAGCTCAGGTGGAATTGTTGATGCACTACCTCAATCAAGATTGTCCCGCAATTCCTTCAGAAACTGCCGCAACCGTTGTAGCGATTCAATAACACGCGTTTCATTTACTGTGCCCTCCTTGTTCTCCTTGAGCTTTTTTTGGGCGCCAGCCAGTGTGAAACCGCGCTCTTTTACAAGGTGGTAGATGACTTTAATATGGTCGATATCTGTTTGGGTGAAATAGCGCGCTCCGCGCTTGTTCTTTTTGGGCGTAAGGATGGAAAACTCCTTCTCCCAATAACGGATAAGGGACTGGCTGACCCCGAATATATCAGCTACTTCGCTGATGGAATAGTACAGCTTGTCCGGTTTTTCCTCTTCGAACAGGACCGGGTTTTGGGTTTGTTGGTCTATCGATGAACTCATTTTTTAGCTTGTTCTCCCCTAAAATAGGAAAACAGTTGGATAGTAGTTAGTGGTTAGCCGTTAGCTTTTAGTTATTAGTAACCATCTCCAGCTAATTCTTACTGGTTCATTTCAATTCTTTCTACTTATTACTTACTACCTACTACTACATGCCACCTCAATCCAAAGATTGCCCGTGCCGGCTGGCGATGGCGCGCATCTTTTCGTATTCTTTAGGCGTGAGATCATTGAAGAAGTAGTTGATGGGATCAACTTTCTTATTGTCTTTATGCACTTCGTAGTGCAAGTGCGTGCCTGTTGATTTACCGGTGTTCCCCATCTCACCGATCACCTCGCCCCGGTTGACTTGTTCGCCCCGCTTTACCTTGATGGCGCTTAAGTGGGCATACATCGTTTCATAACCAAAGCCATGCTCCAAAATGATGTAGTTGCCGTACCCTCTGTGCGACCGGTTGACGTCCACAACTTCGGCATCGCCTGTCGCATAGATCTCCGTTCCCCTGGGCGCTGCAAAGTCGAGCCCGGAGTGCATTTTGGATGTTTTGTAAATCGGGTCGATGCGATAGCCGTAACCGGAAGCAAGGCGGCTAAGGTTTTTGTTGGATACGGGCTGAATAGCCGGGATCGAGGCCAGCATCTCCTTCTTGTTGTTGATCATCTTGTTGATCTTATCGTACGACTTCGACTGGATGTAAAGCTTTTTGCTCAACTTATCCAACCGCTTGCTGGTATTGATCATCAGCTCCGAGTTGTCGTAGTTCTGCAGGTCCTCGTACTGTTCGTTACCCCCAACGCCAACCTGGCGGATGGTTTCGGGAATGGGTTCAGCTTCAAAGATGGCGCGGTAGATGTTGTCGTCCCTCTTTTCGAGCCCGGCCAGCACCTCATCCATGCGGTCCATCTTTTTATTGAGCATTTTGTACTTGAACTCCATCTGGCTGAGCTCCCGCTTAAGCTCCTTCTCTTTGGGCGACTCGAAAAATGTATAAGCTAAAGCAACGATCATCACTGAGAACAGGAATGCAACGCTAAGAAAACCGAAAACGCGTAGAAGGATTTCGGGAACGCTTCTGTTTACCTTTTCATAGCGTAAGGTGTGCGGGTTGTAATGGTACTTTTCTCGTCTCATCCCTCGTTTTGAAATTGTCTAATTTTGCTCATCTATAACAGTACGGTTTACCTTAAACAGCCGCCATCAAAGCATGCCAAAATTAACGATTTTTAGACGACCGGCAAATTTGATCAACCATTTGCTGATACGAAACTACGTGTAAGATTCAAATTCGTTCCATAGAACACAGCCACTCCCGATGCAAGACATCGCGAGGCACCAAGACACCGCGAATAAATAATGAAACGTGAATAACGCCAAGTATCAATCTCTTAGTGTCTTCGTGTCTTGGTGGCGGAAAACCCCGTTATAAATGACGTCAAAAGAAATCAGAGAAAAGTTTTTTGAATTCTTCCGCGCCAGGGATCACAGGATCGTGCCATCCGCACCTATTGTGGTAAAGAACGATCCCACGCTCATGTTCACCAATGCCGGCATGAACCAGTTCAAGGACATTATTACCGGCAGCAGGAAGGCCGAACACATGCGCATTGCGGATACCCAGAAGTGCTTGCGCGTGTCCGGCAAACATAACGACCTTGAAGAGGTGGGGCACGATACCTATCACCACACCATGTTCGAGATGCTGGGCAACTGGTCGTTTGGCGACTA
>PXTV01000011.1 GCA_003022985.1 Bacteroidetes bacterium SW_11_45_7
GGGGCTTTCTTCCAAAAAGCGCCAGCGCCACCAGAATCGCTTTCTCCGCGAAGAGGGCCTCGTCGTCGTGGCGACGGTCGCCTTTGGGATGGGCATCGATAAGCCCGATATCCGCTTTGTCATTCATTACAACCTGCCTAAAAGCATTGAAAATTACTACCAGGAAACCGGCAGGGCAGGTCGTGATGGCCTTGAAGGAACATGCATTCTTTACTACAATCCCAAGGATGTCTACAAGCTGGAAAAATTCATGCGCGATAAGGGTGTGGCCGAGCGTGAAATGGGCTCCCAGTTAATTGATGAGATGGTCGCTTACTCCGAATCCCCGGTTTGCCGTAGGAAGTTTTTGCTCCACTATTTTGGTGAAGAATACCATCAAGAGAACTGCGGCAAGTGCGATAATTGCCTTCATCCACCCCAGTTGCTCGAGGGGAAAAACGATATCCACAAAGCCCTTTCCACAGTCAAGGCAACCAAGGAAAATCACCGGATCAATCAAATCGTGGATATCATAAGGGGGAAAAAGACAAAAGAGATTCGCGAGTACGGTTATCAGCAATTGGAAATGTTCGGCACTGGCAGTGACAAAAGTGAGCATTACTGGAGTTCTGTTACACGCCAATCCATTATCAAGGACCTTTTGCGCAAAGACATCGAGAACTATGGCCTGTTAAAACTCACCAATGAAGGGAAGGATTTTCTGGCGACACCTTATTCCGTTACCATATCCATGAACGAGGAGACGAAAGAGGAAGACTTCGAGGAGACGGAAGAAGGAAAAAAGGCAGTGCTCGATCCTGCTCTGCTTAACCATCTTAAGGACTTGCGGAAGAAGGTAGCGCAGGAAAAGAACCTCCCCCCATTTGTGATCTTTCAGGATCCTTCGCTGGAAGATATGGCTACTCAATACCCCGTTACAACGGATGAGTTGGCCAAGGTGAGTGGTGTGAGCAAAAGCAAGGCGTCCCGTTTCGGCCAGCCGTTTGTGGAAACGATTAGCAATTATGTGGAGGAAAACGACATTGAGCGACCGGAGGATTTCATCGTCAAATCGGTCGTGAATAAAGCCGGCCTTAAGGTTTACATTATCCAAAGCGTTGACAAGAAACTGCCCCTTGAAGATATTGCCAAGGCAAAAGACCTTTCGCTTGAGGAGTTGATCGATGTTGTGGATCGGATTGTTTCATCCGGAACCAAGCTCGATATCAATTACTACATTGATGACGTAGTGGATGAGGAACACCAGGATATCATCTACGATTATTTCCAAAATGCCGAAACGGATAGCTTGGATGAGGCCTTTGAAGAACTGAGGGATGAAGGCATTTCCTATGATGATATCAAGCTCATGCGGATCAAGTTTATGAGTGAGATGGCGAATTAGTCCATTCGGGAAAGAGCGCCTTTTCAAGTGAACTGATTGTTTAGGATTACTTCTTGCGCCTTACTTTCAGGGATTCGATGGATCGTTTGGCAATCCACTTCAAATATTTTTGCAATCGTTCAGCATCCCGTAGTTTTTGCAGGGTATTGTATTCCTGCACCAACTCGGTATTGGTGAAATAGGCGTGGATTGTCTTATGGCAAGGAAGGCATAGGTTGATCGTGTCTTCGGATGTGCCTCCCTTTTGTTTGGGGATAAGATGATGAACCGTTATCTGTTCTACATCCCGCTTGCAAAGTTGGCACCTGGGCATGGTTTTATTACTTTGTCAACTCATTAACCCGATGGGCTAACTATTATTATTGCATATTTGAAGCGCTTAGTAAATGCTTGAAAATGGCTGATAATTGCCCTTTTTGCCGGTCGAATATAGAGAATGTGGCTTTTCTTATCAGTCCCCATTTTTACGTCATATACAATCATGCCCCTTTTTTACCCGGCCATTCGCTTGTTATACCCAAAGCTCATCTCAACAGTATCACAGCCATCCCGGCCGACCAATACAAAGAGTTACCTTTGACGCCCATGCATTCAATTGGGCTCTCCAGGAGGGGGAAGCGGCCGGCCAAACAGTGGAGCATCTTCATCTTCATCTTTTACCCCGTTACCAGGAAGACCTGCCGAACCCGGGCGACTGGTACCCAAAACTTGAAGAGCACATGGCATCACAGCATCTCGATAGTGGTGAAAGGCCTAAACTTACAAAAGAACAACAACAAGACATTGTCGACAAATTGCGGCAAGAAGCGCAAAAAAAGTTCGGCCATTATTATTTACGGGATTTTTCAAAATAGAGCTGATGCATTATCTTAACCCCTCATAACAGAATTGATGGTTGTCCACAAAGTATTGATTGCTTTAGCGGCTTGTTCTTGTTTTACCCATTCGCCATCGGGTAATACTGGTCCATTTCTATCACAAAATGATGAGCAGAAGCAATCGATTGAGCTTACCAGTCCTGCCTTTCAACAAGGGAAGATGATACCATCCGCATTTACGTGTGATGGGAAAAATATTTCACCAGTCCTCAAATGGGGCAATGTTCCTGAAAAACAGCGTCCCTGGCCCTTATTGCTGATGATCACGATGCACCAGGAAGCACTTTTGTTCACTGGGTTATATTCAACATCCCTGTTGATGGTGATGGGTTATCAAAAAACATTCCTGACCGATCAAAATTGAAAAATGGAGCAATTCAAGGGATCAACGGCCGCAAAGAAACCGGATACACCGCCCCTTGCCCGCCAAGCGGCAAACACCGTTATTTCTTTAAGCTTTATGCATTGGATACTGATCTTGACTTGGGTGAGAATGCCACTAAGAATGAACTACTCGAAGCCGTGCAAGGCCGTATGGTAGCTAAAGGTGAGTTGATGGGCAAATACAAACGGCAATGACAAGTGATTACAACCTCCAAACAAATAGCTGCTTGAAATGTTGCGTCCATTACCTGTTGATCAATAAATTTCTATTTTTAAAATGTGACTGCTCGCTTTCGATAAGCCAGTTACTGAACGCTACAACCAAATGCCAACCCTTCAAAATTCTCTTGTTGTAAAGTTTCTTGGTTTGCAATGTTGTTTGCTGACCTTCTTTCTTGTTGTTCCTCATTCGCTTTCCGGTGCTGAAGGTGACACAACCATTGTTCATGCCCACGATGATGTGGATATGACCTGGCATGGCAATTATGATGAGTGGGCTGTTTTCCCGGATAGCAGTAAGAGCTATCACAAAATTTTGATGTACTACACGATGGGGTGCTCATCCTCAGGATGCAGTGATTGGGACTACACAACCAAAATCGAATTGCTCAAACCAACGGGCCGTATTGACAGCAATATCAGCAGTGTTGATACAGTGTCAACAAACCCGGTTGTCACAGATACAAACTGGACAAAATTCGAAGTGAGCGAACCTTTTGAACTGGCACGTGTCATAACACCGTATGGCGGCTACATGGCGAATAACCAAAACGGCTATAGCAACAGTTGGCAGCACACCTTTGTATTTGATGTAACCGATTTTGCACCATTGCTACGCGATTCGGTGAAGCTAAGAGCGTTTTATGGAGGATGGTCTGACGGATTTTCCGTTTCCCTGCGGTTTCAAATGATAGAGGGGACCCCGCCAAGGGATGTGGTAAGTATTGCGAATGTATGGCGAAGGGGTGGAGGCGGCTGGACGTACGATAATGCTACCTCATTCGATAGTACCCATCTGCCTCAAAAAGAGGTGTGGCTCCCGCAGGAAGCCAAAGCTGCAAGCATGCGGGTAATTCCCACAGGTCACGAGTTCGATAACAATGTCAATTGTGCGGAATTCTGCAAAAAGAACTATCAGCTCCATGCAGAAGGGAGCCAGATCGCTGATCAGCCCATGTGGCGGTCGGACTGTGGACGAAACCCCATCTTTCCTCAGGGCGGCACCTGGCTTTACGACCGGGCCAATTGGTGCCCTGGTGATCGCGCCACAATTTATAAGCACGCCATAGGCCGGGCATTTTCAGCAGGGGATTCCATTTCCCTGGATATGGATATCGACAATATTAGCTGGAGTGGCAGCGATGCGCCAAGTTACATCATCGATGCCCAGTTGTTCACTTACAGCGATCCGAATTTTCAGCTCGATGCTTCGCTGGAAGACATTATCGCACCTTCGTCAGCCGACCGCCATGCCAGGGAGAACCCCATCTGCACCAATCCTGTAGTAGAAATTAAAAATACGGGTGAGGATACCCTCAAAAACTTGCTGTTTGCTTATGGCGTACAAGGAGGCGACACATGCCGGTACCGGTGGAACGGTAAGCTCGCATTCATGGAAGAGCAACAAGTTGAATTGCCCTTGTTCAATTGGACAAGTTTGGACACCTCCAATCCCACCTTTTATGCTTCCATAAGTGCACCGAATTACGGCAATGATGAGTATGCCCTGAACAATCACCTTACCAGCTCTTTTTCATTACCACCCGTTTACGATAGTACAATCATAATGGAGTATGCCACAAACGGGGCTGCGGATGAAACGGCCTATACATTTCAAAACCAGGAAGGAACGGTTTTATACAGCCGCGACACATTCCCGGATAATTTGCTTGTTCGTGATACATTCCATCTGAGTAAGGGGCGCTATGTTTTTACTATGACAGATAGCGATGAAGACGGGATCGACTTTTTTGCAAACAATGACGGAAGCGTTCTTTCAGGCAGATTTTGGGACGAGCATTACCCATCACTTTACAGTTGGTTATCAATTAGGACAGGGACCTGCTGACAAAAGTTGTACAACGAATGTTGGTGTTGACCAACAAACAAAGCAGGATCATTCTCTATCAGTATACCCGAATCCTTCCGGTGGGAGCTTTCAGGTTGAGCTGAATTTCCGGGATAAACAGGATGGCAGGATCAAGGTGATCGATCTGACCGGTCGTGAATTGATTCAACTGTCATTCCGGGATAGGTCAACTGATCGCTTGCCGGTAGATGCTGCATCGTTAGGCAACGGATTGTATTTTGTTGTCGTCATTTCAGAAGGTCGCACCTATTCGGAACCAGTTGTTATTACTAAATAGCAGATGCCTTCTTGACACGTGCATCATGTTTCCGATTGTCGTGATTTTTGCTTAAATTAACCCAAAACAAATCTTTATTACCATGGCTACTACAACAAAAGAATACAAAGACTCTGTTCAAAGTGAAAAACTTGCCCCTAATACGCCTTCAAGTGAGATCCAACGGATTTTCAATAAGCAAAAACTGAACCGCCATTCCATTAAAAATACCACAGCTAAACAGCGAAAAGAAAAACTCAAGCGACTGGAAAAACTTCTTCTGGACAGGCGGTACGATATTCAGCAAGCTGTTAACAGCGACTATAACAAGCCCCGTGAAGAGGTGGATATCACGGAACTATATCCTGTTCTCACCGAGCTAAGGCATGCTAAAGGCCATGTCAAGCAATGGATGAAGAAGCAGAAAGTTGACACACCTCTCTCCATGTTCGGTTCCAAATCTGAAGTGCGCTACGAAGGAAAAGGAACATCTTTGATTATTTCGCCATGGAATTATCCCTTTAACCTGTGTTTTATACCTGTTGTATCGGCAATTGCAGCCGGTAATACAGCCATTGTCAAACCATCGGAATTTACGCCTAACACATCTGCCATAGTGAAAGAGCTGGTTGAGGAGATCTTTCACAAGGATGAAATGGCGGTTGTGGAAGGTGATTATACCGTATCCCAGGAATTGCTTTCCCTCAACTTTGATCACATGTTCTTTACCGGCAGCCCGAATATTGGCAAGATCGTCATGAAATCGGCTGCCGAACATCTTGCATCTGTCACCCTTGAGTTAGGTGGAAAATCCCCAACAATTGTCGATGATACAGCCAATCTCAAAGAAGCTGCAAACCGCATTGCCTGGGGCAAGTTTCTCAACTGTGGGCAAACCTGTACGGCTCCGGATTACCTCTTGCTCGAGCAGAAATTAAAGGATCAATTTGTCGATTTACTGAAACAAAGTACCGGCACATTTTTTGGAGACCATCCCCGGGAAACGACTGATTTTTCACGGATCGTGAATAAAAAGCACTACCAGCGGATCAAGGAATTGATCGATGATGCTGTTGAGAAAGGTGCAAATCTGGCGATGGGTGGCGAATACGATGAAAGCCAAAACTACATTGCCCCCACCATTCTTACAGATGTGCCATTGGATGCTAAAATCATGCACGAGGAAATATTTGGTCCGGTCTTGCCCGTTATCACTTGCAAGAGTTTACAGGAAACGCTTGATATCATTAATGATAAGGAAAAGCCGCTTGCTCTGTATATATTTAGCACCAACAAGAAGAATATCGAGGAAGTCATGAGCCGGACCTATTCCGGGGGTGCGCTCATCAACGATACCGTTCTTCACGTAACGCATCCCAATCTGCCTTTTGGCGGCATCAACAACAGCGGCATTGGTAATGCCCACGGCTGGTACGGCTTCCGTGCCTTTTCCCATGAACGGGCTGTGATGAAGCAGCCATCCTTCTTCAATTCCGTCAACCTGATGTATCCGCCCTATAACACGGTGGCCAGGAAGATGATCAATTTTACATTGAAGTGGCTGTAGTATTGATGGATCGTAGCATCTGCTCGTTATCGTCTTTTGTAAAAAAGCAAAAGATGTCTTTCTCCGTCAAGTAATGAAGGAGGGTGTGACCCTTTACCATTATGTTAAAGGCCTACAAAAAGCCCTTTCTTCCCCTCATTGTCAAATGGGGCAGCAAGGTTGAGGCAAATCAGTTTTGCGATCCCCCTGTTTTTATTGGTGGCTGTGGACGCTCAGGCACTACACTTTTGTTATCCATACTTTCTGCCCACAAGGATATCTTTGCCTGTCCCAAGGAGTTGGGTGCGTTTAACAAGATTGAAGCAGATGAGAATGGCTACAGGACACCGAAACGGATTGACCGGCTTTACACATCCCTTATCATCAATCAAATTCCCCGGCAAGCGAGGCGTTTATGCGAAAAATCACCCAGCAATGTCAAGCATATCGATGATATTGCCAATTACTATCGGGGTAATTTTCGCTTTATCCATATCATAAGGGATGGACGCGATGTTGTGTTGTCAAAACACCCAACTGCCAAAGACCGTTACTGGGTTGGGCCCCAGCGTTGGGTGAACGATGTGAGAAGTGGGTTGCCCATCGTGACAATCCTAACGTTTATACCGTTTTCTACGAAGACTTGGTACAGGAGTTTAGGAATACCGTCAAGGGCATTTGCGCGTTCCTGCATATCGAGTTATCCCGGGAGATATTACATTGGCAGCAACATGCCACTGTCACCAGGAACAGGGCTTATTTTGAAGGGTTGCAGGATTTGAGCAGTCAGTCCATTGGGAAATGGCAAGAGCCGCAGTATCAAGAGCGCGTTGATCAGTTCCTGGCTTATCCCGGTGCAAAGGAATTGTTAACCGAGCTGAATTACTGCTAAATGATTTTTTTGTTGAGTGATCAAGACGTCATGGATTGCGCCTTAAAGGATGCCATCAACGAATGTTTATAAATTGAGTTGGGGTTGTATTGGTTTCGTCTTACCTTTATATGGCAGTATTACATCTGAATAACTTTCTTTCTTAATGCCCAATTGATAGGCATTTGCAGCTATTCGGAGCAGCTTATTCTCAGTACGACAAAAAGGAGCGCAAAACCAACCATGAGCAATTATATCGTATCAGCTCGCAAGTATCGTCCAAAACGGTTTGACGAGGTAGTAGGCCAGCAAAACGTGACAAACACCCTTAAGAACGCCATCAAGAATCAGCAGGTGGCGCACTCCTTCCTGTTTTGCGGCCCGCGGGGCGTTGGCAAAACCACATGTGCCCGTATCCTCGCCAAAACAATTAACTGTGAAAACCCGGGTGATGATTTTGAAGCTTGCGAAGAATGTGCTTCTTGCAAAACATTTCAGGAGAATGGCTCACTTAATATTTTTGAGATGGATGCTGCTTCCAACAGCCAGGTTGACGATATCCGCAGCTTGACCGATCAGGTGCGCTATGCACCCCACACGGGAAGTTACAAGATTTACATCATTGACGAGGTGCACATGCTCTCGCAAAGCGCATTTAATGCGTTTCTGAAAACGCTTGAAGAGCCGCCCTCTTACGCCATCTTTATCCTGGCCACAACGGAGAAGCACAAGTTGTTGCCTACCATTCTCTCCCGCTGCCAAATCTTCGATTTCAATCGTATCCGGATTGAGGACATCGTGGACTTTATGATGCAAATTGCCGATAAAGAGGGCATTGAAGCCGATCGCAACGGCTTGCACACCGTTGCTCAAAAAGCTGATGGCGCTTTGCGCGATGCACTGTCCATGTTTGACCGGTTGCTTACATTTAGTGGCAATTCCCTATCGCTGCAGGATGTACTGGATAATTTGAATATCCTGGATTATGATTATTACTTCAAGGTGACGGATGCGCTATTGGCCGGTGATGTAGCCAACGTCCTGCTTACTTTTGACGATATCCTGCGAAAAGGGTTTGAGGGGGATGTATTCATCAATGGCTTAGCAGAACATTTCCGGGATTTACTGGTCTGCAAGGACCCCAATACAGTCTCGCTATTGGAAGTGACAGGTGACCTCAAAACCCGCTACCAGGAGCAGGCAGCTCTTGCCCCGGCCTCATTCTTGTTGAATGCACTCAACCTGGCCAGCCAGTGCGATATGAATTACAAAACCAGCAAGAATAAGCGCCTTCATGTTGAACTTGCCCTCATTAAAATGGCCCATATATCACAGGCTGTTGAGTTGGCAACTTCTCAGGATGGTGAGGCAAGCGCTGAAAATGCCCGGTCAGAATCTGCTCATTCTTCCCAAACGGCTGCAAAAAAAAAGTCGGTAAGTGATTTGCAGGATTCCCAATCAACACTTACAACTGACACAGAAGCGGACCAATCGGGCAATAATGAACCATTAGCACAAGAGACCTCGAACAATACTGAAGAAACAAATGGTTCGGGCAACCCATCTGGCGATGAAGACAATCATGTGGATACTGAACAAGTTTCCGATGAAGGGCTCTTTGCCCGGGCTAATGATGGTCAATCCACAACAGAGGAGCACGAACTGTCCAATTCCTCTATTGACGTGTCACCTCAGGATGAGGCTTATCCCAGTGAAGGCAGTACGTACTCTTCGGAGAATGAAGATGAAACCCAATTTCACCCACAAAACAGTGCGGATGACCAAAGCCATGAGCCAGCTGTAAGTGAGGTAAGTGAGGAGGAACAGCAAGCTCATCTAACCAATAATCAACCACAAGAAAAAGAAGAGGAGGGTCAAGAAACGAATGGATTGTTGAATGGGACGGACGATGGGAGCCAGGAAAGCACCCAAGAATGGCAAGGTGAAGCCAGCGAGCACCCGTCCGCTGCTGAAAACCCGGTAGAAACAATGACGGAACAAGAGCCACAGCATTCAGCGAAGGAGACCTCACCTTCATCAGCATCATTACAAGAACCTCAGGAAACTGGTCCTAAGGAGAGTATGAATGGATCCTTTACCTTAAGCGATCTTCGGAATAACTATATCACAAATGACCAGGAGCAGGAACAACAGGTCGCTGAACCTGAAAGCGCTGAGGAAGTGTTGATCGATCAGGATCAACTCCTGGAGGTGTGGCAGCAATATACCCGGGAACTCTACGATCAAAAGCGTTTGAGTCTTTACGGCTTCATGAAAGACATTACCCCTCAGGCGAATGGCCCTGCTGTTGAAATCACCTTTACGAACAGATTACAGGAAGAAATCTTTTCAAACGAGCGGCAAAAGCTCAACGAGTACCTGAAACAACAATTGAGTGTTCCGTATTTACGCCTGTCCATGAAGATGGATAAAAACAAGGAAAGCCAACCCAGCAACCGGCCTTTCACTGCAAAGGAAAAAATGCAAAAGATGGCGGAGAAAAATGACAAGCTCCTCAAACTAAAAGATGAACTGGACCTCGATCTCGATTATTAAGTGACTCAACCATAGGTTACCCAAATTTTAGTGCAATTATCACAATGGACGAATCGTACTGAGTTGTTGTTTCAATAGCAGCTTTTTTGGGATCAATCGGGCATTGTGAAATACAGATGCAAAATTCTATTTTTGGTAGGTAGCCACCTACTTAATCACCCAAAAACAGGCCATTATGGCAGAAGTTATCAGAATGCCACGCCTCAGCGATACAATGGAGGAAGGAACAATCGCGAAATGGCACAAAAAAGTTGGCGATGAAATTCAAGAGGGCGACATCATTGCTGAGGTAGAAACGGACAAGGCCACCATGGAAATGGAAAGTTTCCAGCAAGGAACGCTTCTCTACGTGGGTATTGAAGAAGGTGATACAGTGCCTATCAATGAGGTGATTGCCGTTGTTGGGGAAAAGGGAGAGGATTACAAAAAAGTGCTCGAAGAAGAGCAGAGCCAGGAAGAGCCGGCCGCAAAAGAAACGGAAGCATCTGCAGACAAACAACAAAGCAAATCTGACAAG
>PXTV01000012.1:0-5886 GCA_003022985.1 Bacteroidetes bacterium SW_11_45_7
CCGCTCAAAAAGGAATTCAAGGAAGCAACAAGTGCTGCTTACCAAAAGATCCGGGATCATTACGAGCAACTACGGCAAAAACGGCAGAAAAATCTCGAAGCGAAACAAGAGCTCATTCAACGCGTCAAAAACATCCTTGAGGAAGATTTACAGACGCATCAGCAATGGATGACGAAAACCGATGAAGTGCTCAATATCCAAAAGGAGTGGAAGCAACACGGCTTTGCTCCCAAAAATATGAACGAGCAGATATGGAAAGATTTCAGAGCCGCATGCGATGAGTTCTTTAACCGCAAGAAAGCGTTTTACAAGCAGCTCCGCGCTCAACAAAAAGAAAACAAGGAGAAAAAACAGGAACTCCTGGACAAAGCGGAATCACTAAAAGATAGCACGGACTGGAAGCGGATGGCAGAAGAATTCAAAAAGCTGCAGAAGCAATGGAAAGAGATTGGGCCGGCTGCCAAAAAAGATGAACGCAAACTTTGGCGGCAGTTCAAAGCCGCTTGCGATCACTTCTTTTCGGCCAAAAAAGAATTTTTTGCCCACCTCGAGGAACGGCAAGCCGAAAATTTGAACAAAAAAGAAGAACTGATTCAGAGGATCAAGGATTTTCAGCCGGAAGGTGATCAAGAGAAAGATCTCGCTTCACTGAAAGCATTCTGGCAGGAATGGAACAAGATAGGGCACGTGCCAAAGGATGATAAGCAGCGTGTCATGAAGGCCTATCAAGAAGCGCTCAATCAGAAATACGATGAAATTGGCATGAGTGTGGAAGAACAGAAAAAGCTCAACTACAAAAACAAACTCGAACGCCTTCAAGAAGGGGAACGCGCCCGTGAAGACCTCAAGCAAGAACGAAAGGAAGTTCAGGATAAAATCAAAGAGCTAAAAGAAACGCTGGAAAAATTTGAAACCAACCTTTCATTTTTCAACAAAGCCGCAAATAAGAGCAACCCCTTGTTAGAGGAGGTTGAAAAGAACATCGACAAGACAAAGGAACAGCTTCAATTTGCCGAAGAGCGACTTAAAATGGTCAAAGAGGCCGAACAACAGATCAAGGAAAAAGCAAAAGCCGAAAAGGAATAACACGCATTCGGCTTTTCGCTTCCTTTTTTGACTTAGGCTTTATTCATCCTTATGATTCGCAGCTTATCGAATAGTTTGATCACCGGATAAACCGGATCGAACTCGAACCAACGAATCCCGAAATTGGGCCTGCTTATATATTTGTGGTGATTGTTGTGGTAGCTCTCACCCAGCATCAGAAAATCGACCGGTAAAAAGTTTTTGGCTGTGTTTTTTAGCGAAAAATTCTCATAACCATATCTGTGGGCAAACCAATTGATAATGGCGCCATGGAAAGGTCCCATAAAAAAATGAATTGGTAACAAAAGATACATCCACCATTGGGTAGCAAAGAAAACGTAAAAAGCGGTATAAGCTAAGACCCAAAATGCCCTGGAATACCACCTGTCAACGATTTTGTCAAAAGTGAACCAGGTTGGCAACCCCTTTTTAAACTTTTCGGGAATGGCAATTTTACCCATAAATATATCTGTGTAGTACTTTTTGGTACGCCACATCATAACAAACAAGTTGCGGTCGTACTTGGGCGAGTGCGGATCTTGTTCCGTGTCAGCGTAGGCGTGGTGCATTCTGTGAAGAATACCGTAAACGTAAGGACTCAGATAAGATGAGCCCTGTACGATATAGGAAACAATAAAGAATACCCTTTCCCATGTTTTTGACATCGAAAACATGCTGTGTGCAGCGTACCGATGCTGGAAAAACGTTTGAAAAAAGAGAGAAGAGTACCAGTGGGCAATAAAAAACAAAATGATGATCATTAATAAAAATTTAAGCTAAAATGTCATTTCAGCACGATTAAATAAATTCAACAACAAAACAAAAGTTTGGTTGATGGCTTCAGATAACAACTTTGTAAGAATAAACTTCGGGAGGTCAAATAGAGAAGAGAGTATTCAAAATGCATTCAAACACATCTCAGCACATAAAACGACTCACAAAATCATTAGTCAAACGTGTTACAATAACTGCAACGCCAAACATAGTATCATTGTTGCAATTCTCGCATTTTTTTTCAACAGATGGAAAAAAATGAATCAGATGATGTATGGTAACTACTCAGTCTCAGTAAAATAGCCACTCCCGATTCTAAAATCGGGAGAAATCGAGTAAAATTTGTACCATATAATTTCCCATACTATTACAATTCGATGGCGTGTTGTTCTTTCTTTTAGATCGTCTTGGTGTCGCCCGATGATTTCCATCGGGAGTGTCTCCCGATGTCAAGCATCGGGAGTGGCAACTGCTTATCATTGATGAGGAAGTAAAAACGAAAAGAGTTATTGGTTACGGTGAATGAAACGTTGCATAAATCAAAGCAAGATTAAGCACGTTACCTGCTGCTTTCGTCAGATTTGGGGAAACGATAACGCAACACGATCTCGTGAGAGGTGCCGAGCTTTGGATACTCAGGCGAAAGCGGAAAATCGATGGCATATCCAAGATGCCAGTGGTTTTTAAGAATAACGCCAACATCTGCAAAGCCAATGCGTGTTGTTCTGTAGCCAATACCGGCCCACAGGATATCTTCCCATGTTACACGAACATTCATATCTGCCTGCAGGGGCGCATTCGGTACAGCCCTGAACCAAATAAGCGGCTCCACCTCCCAGGTGCGAATAAAGGAATAAGTAGCGCCAATAGTGGTATAGTAATGGTTCACCTTTTGGAGAGTGGTTGTTCTCCCTTTCTCCTGAAAACGGGATGTCAGTTCAACGATGCGCGGTACTGAAAAGCCGAGGGAGTAGTTCCTGTACCGGTAATGAATCCCAAGGCCGGCATTAGGTAGAAACGTGGATGATCTACTGTCTACAATCGCTCGATCGTTTGGCTCCTCAAGCACAAGCTCATCCGCCCTCAACCGGTATTGACTGAGTGAGGCCGAAATTCCAACGGATAGGGTGCTGTACCGTAAAAAGTCGGAAAATTGAAAGGGATCCACTTTCTTGAACTCAAGATGGTAAGCGTAAGATACATAAGCCGTGGTGAAAGATGTTGGCCCCGTTTGATCATTCATCACAAAACCGCCCAATCCAATGTCTTTTTCTTGAAAGGGTGCGTCAAAGCTCAATGATTCAGTATGAGGGGCCTTATCGATATTGGTCCACTGCTTGCGGCCCGTGGCTGTAATATAGGCGGACTTCTTCGAGCCGGCAAGGGAAGGATTTAACACAAATCCGTTGTCCCTGTACAAGCTAAAGATGGGCAACTGTTGCGAAACACCTTTGTGAACAGCACCACACAACAGTAAAAAGACAAATATTTTTATAAACAGAAACCTCCGCAAATTCAGCTTTTTCAGATTGATAATGAGACAGCTATTTGATTAACAGCGCTTGCTCGCTACAACTCATTTAACAATGGTCAATGGCCCGTTTACTTCCTGGCCATTCCCCAGCTTTAAAACATAGTAATAGGTTCCTTCGGGAAGCTGATCACCGTTATATGTACCTCCCCAGTTATTTTGATAAGGGGAAGCCCGATATACTTCATTCCCCCATCGGTTGACGATGACCAAATCGCGTTTCTTGTAGAGGTCGAGGTTTTGAATGCGCCAAACATCGTTCACACCATCTCCATTGGGTGTAATGGCGTTGGGTAAATCGAGCCCCTTTTCAGGATCGATTGTTTCATCCAAGCGAATCCGGACCGTATCGAGATCATCACAGCCGTTCCTGTTTGTCACGCGCAGCACATAATTCCTGTTTTCAGGCGGTTTGGCCTTAGGATCGCTACAATAGGAACATGTCAAATTCTCCGGGGGTAACCATTCAATTGACGTAGCTCCCTCGCCATTCAACTGGGCCATAGTCCCGGGGAAAATAGCAGTGTCTTGACCAGCATCTGCCACCGGATTATCGAATACAGATACAACTGTCGGTTCACCAAATGCTTTGCACCTTTGATTACCGGCAACAACGTTTACCGAATCGCCATCCTCAAGCTGATCAGTAGCGAAATAAGGTTGGTTGGATGAAGCAACAAAATCCCCGTTTATATAAAAATCAAATTCGCTGTAGCCATTGCTCGGCTGCACTTGAAACGTAAGCGTGTCGCCCCTGCAAACTCTTCCCTCGGTTTGCAATTGGAGAACAGGACTCACTTCTGCCAAAGCAAAAGCAGGTTCGTTAAAATTGTCCCAATCACTAACTTTCGTTGTTTGATAACCGGGCGGTGGCGCGCCAATCGAAGAAGCAGGCGTCATCTTTTCCCACTGAGGCACATTTTGCCAATGAGCTGCTCCATTGAAATCCCCGTCAGATTGTTTGTAATAAAAGGAAATAGCGGCCGGATCAGTGCCTGCTTTTCTATAAATGCGGTGGTAGTAATCCTCATTCACCTCGCAAACAATTTCCTCCCTTTGACTGCGCGGGAACCCTTCCTTTGTCGCATCAACATTTGCCATGCGAACTTTGTAGGTATGGGTCGATGATGTAGATGGCTCGATATCAATTGGCCTGTACCGTTCTGTACCGAAATAGGAGCCAACGGGGAAAAAGTAAGTTGTGTCTGCAGCCGTTAAACGTAGCAGGCCACCCGTATCAAGGGCGCTGACGTAGCCGCTGTCATTTGAAACCGAGGACGGACCAACATTGAGAACACGTATATCGAAGCTATCCACATTAAAAACGCGATTGTTCAGCATCAAGCGCCCATTTGCCACAACATTCAAATCGGCAAACTTGACTCCTTGCCCCATTAATTCGAGTTCGTAAAAGCGCGTTACATTCTGCCCTGTGATCGTTTGTGTATCGCCCCTGAGGATCACACGGCCATCACCGGAGCTCGTAAATCCTGATGTACCGGCATGATTGATCCAGTCACCAAACACATTGATCGTGTCTTGATTATGGAAAATTCCCCCATTAGCTAATCGCACATCACCATGAGCAGATATCATACTCCGATTCTTCAAAGAGATCTGCGCTCCCTGATTGCTGATGGCAGGTTGAGTAAATACATAGAGCGGACCGAGCAGGAGACAACTCATTATTACCACCAAGCTTATTAAGCGCATTATGCTCAAACCTATAAGTTGTAGCCACATAACAAGATCATACCTTGACACATCTTCATTTATCGATAATAAAATTAACAATAAACCCCTGAAAAAGAAACCATTCGGGTTTTTGAATCCGATGCAATTCATTATATTTGAGTAAAATAAAGAGGCACATGAAATTGCCCGGGTATATTGCTTTAATTACTGGCTTACTTGTCATGTGCTGGGTTAGCACCAGCCAGGCGCAAAATGTTGGAGTTAATATCCTCTACCCCGACAGCAGTGCTATTTTCCATTTGGAATCGGACTCTCTTGGTTTCCTGCCTCCTACCGTGACCACTGCACAACGTGATTCCATTAAGGACCCCGCCACAGGACTCGTTATCTACAATACGGAAGATAGCACGCTCCAATATTTTAATGGCAAATGCTGGCTGCGCACCTTTCAGGAAGATTGTGACGCATGTTTTTTCGATTTCTCGCTTGCTCAGCAAACAGGCAATATTAACCGCGTAACAAGTGATACAACAGGTACGAATGTTTTTCTGTCACAAACGAGCAATACGCCCTACAACATCGGCTTATTTCTTATGCACAATCTTCCCCAGGGAATAACTGCCAAACTCGATACTTACACAGTTCAGGGGACTGACACATTGCATCTGACTGTAGAGGCTTCCATTTTTGCCGATCCGGGCACATACCCTATTGCCATTCAGGCCGTATGCAATTCCAAAATCGAAAACCGCATCTTCACCGTTACTGTTGACTCATGCTACGAGGTACAGGTTCTGAGC
>PXTV01000012.1:5957-12333 GCA_003022985.1 Bacteroidetes bacterium SW_11_45_7
CGGCCCCGGCACGCCCATTTGTGCTGTGTTGGATATTATGCCCGGCACATGGATCACCAGTAACGATACTACCCAACCTGCTCTTGATGTGGGCAACCTCGATGACTCATCCCATGTAGGAATTCACAATCAAGGAGCAGTTATTGCAAAAGGTGGCGATGGCGGTACTGGCGGCTCTCTTTCCAATTTTGGGAATCCCGGCTTTGGAGGTGGTGATGCTGTCAACATGACCACAAAAACCACCCTTAAAAACAACGGGTATATTTTTGGCGGTGGTGGAGGTGGTGGTTCCGTAGGGCTTGGCATAGGAAATATTCCCATTGTAGGCAATCTTTCTTTAGGAGCCGGGGGAGGCGGTGGTGCTGCCAATGGCGAGGGCGGTAAGCAAGGTCAGATCAACCTTCCTTATTTCGATGCCGGTGACGATGCAACAGGTGGCATTAACGGACAACAGGGACAAGGTGGTGAAGTCACATCTGCTATTTCCTTCTCCCTTCAGGGTGCAACCATTACGCTAACACCAAATATCATAGGAGGTGATGGAGGGGGATACGGCCAGGATGGCGGTACCGGCAATGCTTTTGTAAATGTTCAGGTGTCGGTACCGATTGTTGGAACAATCTTTAACCAGGATTTTCCCGATCCACCTGTTTCCAGCTTTCCACCAGGTGGTAAAGGTGGCAATGCCGTCAAGCGAAACAATTACCCGTTGTTGGGCGGCTATCCGGATGGCTTTTATCAAACCAGCTATATCAAAGGTGATATAGGCCCATAAAAAATCGTTATCATGGCTTTGAAAAAATGGACATTATTGTTTGTAGGTCTTTTGATTAGCAGTTCATTAATGGCGCAACAATTTGAAGGCGTCATTAAAGCCGAATACTATCAAGGCAAAACGGATAGCCGATCTGACATAACGTGGTATCTTGCTCCCGGCAAAATAGCTCTTAATATGGTTATGTCGAGTCAGAATGGGAACTATACGGCTACCTTTATTGCACGTCAAGGCAGTAATGAACTTGATGTGCTCTCTCAGACACCGGATGGCAAAAAGCTCCATCATGCCATTCCCGCCTCGGATATCAGCAGCCCGGAGCATTTCCCATCCTATGGATCTTTTGAAGCTCAATTGCAAGATGAAACGAAAAATCAAGCCGGTTACCGTACAACAAAAGTGGTTGGCGAGTCGGACGAGAGTAAAACCATCGCTTGGGTGGCAAAAGATATCGACTTCCCGTTTTATCAATATGCCGATTACTTCAAATCCGATTATAACATAGCGCTTTTAGCCGATATCCAAATGAATGGTTTCCCGCTTCAATCCGTCACAACCAATAACAGGGGCCTGATCATTGAAAGTATTGAAGTGGAGGACGTAACCGAACGCAACCTCGATCCCTCCGTTTTCAAGGTACCGGCTGACTATAAAACTGTTGAGAAGAGCAACATTGGCGTCATGGGCCAATAATAGATAGCTCTTGTTGTTTTTTGAATCAACTTAGCCTCAATCCAATCTGTACTAAGCCACTCTTAAAATGATCTTCCCCACATTTCGGTTAGCTTCCATGTGGGCATGCGCATCCGCTGCTTGTGAAAGAGGAAAAACCGAGTCAATAACCGGCCGTAAACTTCCATCCCGGAATTTTGGCAGGGCAAAATTTGCCAACTCACCAGTAAGCTGTATTTGATAATCCAATGGGCGTGAACGCAATGTTGACCCGATGATACTGAGGCGCTTGACCAACAGCTTAGCTATATTCAATTCCTCCGCTTTTGCCCCGCCCATAAAGGCCAAAACAACCAGGCGGCCATCCATCCTCAAGCTATCCACATTACGTTTGAGGTAAGGAGCTCCCACAAAATCGAGGATCACATCAACACCCTCTTCATTTGTTAACGCCTGGACACGTTCAGCAAAATCCTCTTGTTGGTAGTTGATAGCGTAAGCAGCTCCAAGCTCCAGGCATTTGTTGTGTTTAGCGCCTGAGGTGGTAACAAGAACCTCAGCATTCATTTGCCTGGCAAGCTGGATGGCAGCAGTGCCAACGCCACTTGCGCCCGCATGGATTAACACTCTCTCCCTTTCTGTCAAATTGCCAAGCCATGTCAGCCCCTGCCAGGCTGTAAGAAAGACCTCAGGAATAGCCGCTGCTTCTTCTACAGAGAAATTCTCTGGAATCGGCATTGCCATATCTTTATGGATCACAGCGTATTCAGCATAGCCACCACCCGGGATCAACCCAAAAACGCAATCATCCTTGTTAAAGCGGGTGCACTCCTCTCCTGCTTCCTCAATAAAACCGGCTATTTCCAACCCCGGAACAGGACTTGCTCCTTCCGGCACCGGGTATTTACCTTGACGCTGCAACGTATCGGCTCTGTTCCTACCATAACCTTCTACACCTCATATACATAATTCCCCAAATCATTCTGAGTGATTTCCTTCTTTGTTTGCCAGCCAGGTAAGAATTTCCGATAAGATCAAGCTATACAGCACAAATGAAAGGAAAAGGAAAAAAGCTGCCAGTAGCGAGGTATTATTTGTGGCCACCGATGAAAGCATCTGGCTTTTGTACTCAACTTGCTGGATTTGATTGTCGATCATGCCATCAAACCCCACATAGGCCATAAAAATAGCGACCACCATCACATCTGCCATGGACCATTTACCCGACTTAAACGCGAACCATTGCACAATTTTATTTCTCCGTATAGCGGGCGAGCAAAACAAATAAGCCCCATTAGCGGTAAGCTTGGACACGGGCAAAATAACGCTAAAAGCAAGGATGAGCACCCCCACGAGGAAAGAATCAACACGTGACGATTGAACGAGAAGGGAAACAACTTCCAGGATACTTTTGCTGCGGAAAAAAAGCACCTGGTCTTTAAAGAGAATGTGCTCACCCAATAGCTGGAACTCGAATCGTTGAATGCGGGCATCAATTTCGATCATTGGACATGCCAGACTTGTTGCCAACACAATTGCTCCAAGGATTACCGATAGGATCAATAGTGGTTTTTGCAGTGCTGCATGCCGTTGAGCAATAAGCCAGCTTAACAAAAATAAACAGAGAATGCCCACCATTGCCCAACCATAACGATAGTTGATCTTTTTGTACAAAGCAACTTTTTCTGAAGCCATGCTATTGAACTCATCTTTATTGGCAACATTGTACTGATTATAAGTTTTATTCAAAAGAATGGAATCGCCATCATCGTAGGTAGTTGCAGCTAACTCATCGATTTTTTCGCTCAGCACCTGTTGAATCCGTTCCTTACTTTTCTTCTGCTTGAGGTTATCCATGATGGTACGGCTGTAGGCCGGCACTTCCTTACGGATATCTTGCCAATCAATAACAGCATTCACACCCCACTTGCGCAATTTGTTTTGGAGCTTTTGGTCTTCTTTGTTGATCTGATGTTTAGCTTTTGAAATAACATCGTGCAAGATGGAAGCGATCTGAATCCGCAACAAGCTATCTTGCTGCTCGGAAAATTCGAAGTCCTGAATTTGTTCAGAAACGATTGTTTTTAGCTCGCCTTTCCATTCGTTAGCAGAAAAAAGCCCGTGGGTGATGCTGTTCACTACACTGTGATCCTGCTTGATAGCTGCCCGTTCATTAGCATAATGATAGACATTGATGCCGCACCATGCTGCAATGATCAAGAGTAGACTGAGACATCCTGTAACGAGCTTGGGAATAGTGTTCATGCCAGCGATTCTCATGACAGATTAAGACAAAAAAATGATAAAATGTGTCTTGGCAAAGGGCCAAAAATAATTTCTTTTCATTGCGAGATTGCGCATTGAAAAAAGATGATGGAATAGTAGTGAACTTTATTTATCCTGAGCAGCACCTGTCATAGGTACAAAGCGCACGGCCATTAAGCTTTTTGTACGGACCTTACCATTACCCGATTTCATAACTTTCATCAGCTTTTGGGTTTGATAGGTGCCGCCAACAGGAATAATCATTTTGCCACCGGTTTTGAGCTGCTTTGTTAAAGGAGGCGGTACATGACCTGCTGCCGCAGTCACGATAATCGCATCGAACGGGGCGTGTTCATCCCACCCGTAATAACCATCGGCCATTTTGGTTTTGATGGGATGGTAACCGAGTTTATCGAACCGTCTTTTGGCTTTGTTGCCCAATGTTTCAATGATCTCGATACTGTACACATTGCTCGTTAACTCCGATAACACGGCTGCCTGGTAACCACTTCCTGTGCCGATTTCGAGCACCTTATCGCCCTGTTCAAGCTCGAGCAGCTCCGTCATGTAAGCAACAATGTAGGGTTGGGAAATGGTCTGCCCTTTTCCTATGGGTAGCGGACTGTCCTGATAAGCACTGCTGCGCTGCACTTGAGGCACAAACAAGTGGCGCGGCACATTGCGCATAGCTTTCACAACATCCGGATTGCTGACACCGCGGCCTTTAATTTGGTTGGCAACCATGCGGTTGCGTTCCTGCTGGCGCTCTTCGAAACGTGGTGGCTCCCAGCTCAACTCATCACCATCTTGTGCTGGATTCATGTTTAGCTTATGGGCATTTGGCTTTTGATGATATAGCCAATTTTTGGGGAAGGGTTGGAATGAGCCGAATAAGCCAACCAGAATGAATCCCATTATTATGATGAAGTGTTTTGCCAAAGTGGTACGTTTTCCTCGAATTATAAAAAATTTTAGGGGGAATTCATAGTGAGGTGATATTTCATTGCGATACTCCCTCTCTTAAATTAAAAATAAAAAAAGCAGCAATGCACAGTTGCTGCTTCTTAGCACCTTAAAGAAATGGCATCTAAGAAATACTCAGCTAAGATAGCTCTTTAAGGATTTCGATGACGTGGCTCTCCGCAACCGCCTTAGCGACCGTTCTTTGATCTGGCGTACGCGCTCCCGCGTAAGCCCGAATTGGTCGCCTATTTCCTCCAGCGTAAGCCCTACACCACCATCGAGCCCGAAATACGTCTTGATAATGTCAGCATCGCGCGAAGGCAAAATCGTAAGCACGCGCTTGATTTCGTTTTTGAGGGAATCATCGAGCATCTCTTGTTCCACCTGATTCTCCTCATCCTGAGAGAGGACATCTAACAGAGTGCCGCTCTCTTCATCACTCGACATTGGCGCGTCTGTGGACTGGTGCTCAAGAGCCGATTTCACCACTTCGTTGATCTCTTCCTTATCGATGTCAAGTATCTCTTCAAGCTCCTCATTGGTGGGCTCTCGTTGATATTGCTGCTCAAAGTCAGTCATAGCTTTGCTGACCTTGTTGAAGGACCCCACCTTATTCAAGGGAAGCCGGATAATGCGCGATTGTTCTACAAGAGCTTGCATAATGGATTGCCGGATCCACCATACAGCGTAAGAGATAAATTTGAAACCGCGCTTTTCATCGAATTTCTCAGCAGCTTTGATAAGGCCAAGATTCCCTTCATTGATCAGGTCGCTGAGGGGCAGACCATGGTTCTGATACTGCTTAGCAACCGACACAACAAAGCGAAGATTAGCACGCGTGAGGCGTTCAAGGGCCTCGGGGTCCCCTTTTTGAATCCTCCGTGCCAAATCTGCTTCTTCTTCCGGTTTTAGCAGTTCCTCTTTACTGATGTCCTTCAGGTACTTTTCCAGGGAGATGCTGTCCCTGTTTGTAACTTGATTTGTGATCTTAAGTTCTCTCATTTCGTTAAGGTTTTGTACCTTATTACGCAATGATAGAACAAAGGTTACAATGGCAGGGTTTAAGTTGAATAAGAATATTACTTGAGGAAAAACACATCAGCAATGGATGTGTCAGAATTTGACAACGATCTTGCCGTTGATACGTCTTGAGGTAAGATAATTGGGAACAGCATATGTACGATTTGTTACATCCTTCACCCAAAAGTAAGAAATGGTGTTTTTAATACCGAGGAGATTAAACACTTCAGCTGTCACCCATACAGAGCGCAGAAAGCGAAGAGGATTGTTCGGTTTGATATTCTCAACTCGCTCGCGGTCCCACAATAATGCTGAAAAGCCGATATCAACCCTGCGATAAGGAGGAATACGCAATGTATCGCGGAAGCGTTGATTGTCGGGTGGACCAAATGGAAGGCCTGTACCAAATAAGAGGTTCAGGTGCATCTTGAAGTTCTCATTGTTGGGCAGATAATCCTGAAAGAAGAGGCCAAAATTGACCCGTTGGTCAGTGGGGCGGGGAATGGAACCAGGTAAGTTCGTGACTGTATCGGCTACTTCCCGGGAATTTTCATTGGGTCGGTCTACTGGCTCGCCTTCCTCATCAACATATTGCTGATAGTAATCACCGATGATATCCTCTTCCGTTTTCATGATGGACATACTCAGCCAGGAATCGGCATTTTTGACAAACTCCCCGTG
>PXTV01000012.1:12346-16022 GCA_003022985.1 Bacteroidetes bacterium SW_11_45_7
GATAAATTTAAAATCCCGCCCCCACATTTCGAAGTTCAGATCAGCCCCGGCAACCGCATGGTACGATTTCTGGGCCTTGAGATCTCGGTTTACATTGCCCTCCAAATCGCGTAGCTCACGATAAAAAGGTGGTTGATGGTATAGCCCGCTCGATGCTGTAAAAACAATGTCGTTAGCCCAATCGGGGCGATAGGACAACTGCAGACGAGGACTGACGAGAAATTCGTTATTCAAATCCCAATAATTCAAGCGCAAGCCGCCCGTGATATTGACGCCACTCGTATCATTGATATACCAATTGTCCTGCAGATAACCACTGAAGCGGTTGGATTGAAGATTGATCTCGGTTTTCAAAACCCTGTCCAATAACACCTTATCGTCACTGTAAGGTAGTGAATAGCCCGCTGAATCGAGACGGTCCCATTCTTTGATGCGGTCATCGATGATCTCGTGTTTGTAATTGGCGCCCCATTCAATGAAATGCTCTCCTTTGGAGAAAAAGCCCTTATGCCGTGCGCTGGCTATGGTGGCAGTCAGTCTATTGCGCGCAAACTCCTGAAAACCACCGGTACCACGATTGCGCCTGGTCTGACCAAAGTCCTCCGAGCCCAAATCACTTTCCACCTCTCAGGTTATCATTAGGTGTGTTAATAGCGGATAAGCCCGAAGTGAAGGATTCATAAGTGTCGATTTCCTGCCCGTCAAAGAACACGGTGAGTTGTAATACGTTATCGATAACACCAAAGGAGGTTTCGCGGTTTTGGGGCCGAAATTCATACCTGTTCCGAGCGTAGTTGGTAAGCCACTCAACCGACCACTTCTCACTAAAATCATAACTGATAAGCGACTGAACATCCAGGAATGATGGATTATAGCTCCCCTCTGTTTCTAAACTATTCAAAAGATACTGGTTCGATTTATAGCGCACACCTAATAAATACTTAAGACGCCTGTCAAAGCCCACCCCTTCCAGGTGAACAGAACCACCCAACAAAGAACCTGAAGCGGAGCCGCGGAATTCGGAGGGCTTCTTGTATTCGATATCGAGCACTGAAGACATCTTATCCCCATATTTGGGTTGAAATCCGCCAGCCGAGAAAAGCACGGATTCAGTTAGCTCCGGGTTAATGACACTCAGCCCCTCCTGTTGACCCGACCGGATGAGAAATGGCCGGTAAACCTGGAAATCGTTGATATAGACAAGATTTTCGTGGTAATTGCCACCCCTTACGGAATAAGCTGAGCTGAGCTCATTATTGCTGCTCACACCAAGTGCCTGGGACTGAAGCGCTTTCTCGACACCCCCGGTAGGCGTTGGTAACCGTTCAACACCCTTCATATCGATTTTAGTGGCTGATGGCGTCTCGCGAACACGCTGATCTTTTACCTCGATTTCTTCAAGTTTTATCTCATCAGCATCAAACGTCACATCTAGCTCCCTTCTCTCACCTCTATCCAGGTTCAGATTGAATTTCTTCTTCTCGTACCCTACAAATGAGAATACTACGGTGATCTGCTTATTAGCTTGTACTTTGAGTTCGTATTCTCCCTCTCGATCCGTTGACGTGCCAACCATTTGATTATTGAGGATGATCACGTTAACACCCTCTACCGGCCTTTCTTTGTCATCCATGACACGGCCTTCGATATAGGCAGCTTGCTGGGCCATTAGCAATGACGGTAAAAGAAAGCCCATTAAACATGGTATGAGAAAAGACGCACGCATGAAGTCTATCTTAACGGCATTCAGGTTTTTATAGTATCAACGTTGACACTTTTCATCGTATGGATGACACCACGCGGATCAGTATGCTTGAAAATGCTGCTGCCAGCCACGAGCACGTCAGCACCGGCCTTCAGGATAGCAGGGGCATTGTCGGTATTCACACCACCATCTACTTCTATTAACGTCTCCGTGCCGAGCTCATCGATCATTCTTCGCAACCTGGTAATTTTTGACAGTGTATTCTGGATAAAGCTTTGTCCGCCAAAGCCCGGATTTACTGCCATCAATAAAACAAGGTCTACCTCTGGCAAGATCTCTTCCAACAAATGAACAGGCGTGTGGGGATTAAGTGAAACACCCGCCCGCATACCGAGGTCGTGGATAGCCTGCACCGACCGGTGAAGGTGGTTGCTTACTTCCAGATGAACTGTTAGCAGATCTGCCCCAGCTTGCTGAAACGTGCTAAAATATTTTTCGGGCTCTACGATCATCAAGTGAACATCAAAAGGCTTGCCCGTTAGTGGCCGAATCGCTTTGATAACAGGTACACCAAAAGAAATATTCGGTACAAAACGGCCATCCATTATATCCAGATGGAGCCAGTCAGCTTCACTACTATCAACCATTTCCAATTCATCGGCAAGCCGCGTAAAATCGGCTGCTAAAGCGGACGGGGCGATCAAATGTTGTTTCATGCGGTAAAATTAACAGAAGATCGAGTCATCTCCAACCATTCTGCACATCAGAAATGAACGCATTGGCATAAAGGAGAAATGCAAGATAATGGCATTTCCGATATGTTGTATAAAGTATAATGTTTAATGTTTAAAGAAGACTTGTTTCTCACTAACGACTTCCAATACTACCGTATTCACAATTTATTACTATTTATTACTACCTATTACTACCTATTACTACCTATTACCATCATTTCTCTACCCTTCCTATCTTTTTTCACCCTAATACTACCCAACACTATTTTACACTACGTAACACCACATAAAACCAAACTATAGTACAAAGTTTAAAGATGCCTTTTTTACTAACGGCTCTCAATATCACCATATTCACAATTTATTACTATTTATTACTACCTATTACTATTTATTACTACCTATTACAACTTATTACCATCATTTCTCTACTCTTTCCTGTCCTTTTTCACCCTAACACTACCCAACACTATTTTACACTACGTAACACCACATAAAACCAATCTATAGTACAAAGTTTAAAGTATAAAGACACATTGTTTCTTAATAACGGCTTCCAATACAACCATATTCAAAATTTATTACTATTTATTACTATTTATTACAACTTATTACCATCGTTTCTCTACTCTTCCTATCTTTTTTCACCCTAACACTACCCAACACTATTTTACACTACGTAACATCACATAAAACCAAACTATAGTACAAAGTTTAAAGATGCCTTTTTTACTAACGGCTCTCAATATCACCATATTCACAACTTATTACTATTTATTACTATTTATTACTACCTATTACAAACTTATTACCATCATTTCTCTACCCTTCCTATCTTTTTCACCCTAACACTACCCAACACTATTTTACACTACGTAACACCACATAAAACCAAACCATAGTACAAAGTTTAAAGATGCTTTTTTTACTAACGGCTCTCAATATCACCATATTCACAATTTATTACTATTTATTACTATTTATTACAACTTATTACCATCATTTCTCTACCCTTCCTATCTTTTTTCACCCTAACACTACTCAACACTATTTTACACTACGTAACACCACATAAAACCAAACTATAGTAAAAAGTTTAAAGATGCCTTTTTTACTAACGGCTCTCAATATCACCATATTCACAATTTATTACTATTTATTACTACCTATTACAACTTATTACCATCATTTCTCTACTCTTTCCTGTCCTTTTTCACCCTAACACTACCCAACACTA
>PXTV01000013.1:0-6965 GCA_003022985.1 Bacteroidetes bacterium SW_11_45_7
CAGTAATACTTTCATGGGTTAGAATATTTAAATAGAATGATAATATTCATTAATGACTAACGATGATCCTGACCGATGGATTTCCTCTTTCGAATATAGGGAAACATTTTGAATTGTTGGAGCCAATGGACTTAAGGGTTGCGTTAATATGCTAAGAACCGAAATTGTTGGTCAGTCATTCCTTGTTGCCCACTGATGGCGTTCCCATAATCAGTCCATCGCGGATAGTTGATGAGGACGCCAACTATGGCATAAACGAGAAAGGCTCCTAAAAACCGGAAAGTCCTGCCAGGCCTTTACAACCGCACTTTTTCTGATCTAATGCCAGTGCCGAAGGCATTTTACCTGCCTGCCGGCAGACAGGGTTTTATCATGATAATCTTCTATAAACCCTGGTTTACTTGCCGGTTATCCTGCATGGCAACTACGACTATTTTGTCTTTTCTTACCGTATAGAAAAGAGATAAATTCTTGTTGAGAACTGCCATTTTAAGATGAGGCTTGTTATGGGATTGAGGATATAAACCCGGGAAATGAGCGACCGTAGTTTCAAAATCTTCTAACAACTGCAGAAATTGTCTCACCTCTTGATAGGAAAAATTGTCATCAAGATACCTCTTGATAGTAAGCGCATTTCGGAGAGACCGCTCTGACCAGTTCACGTTGTATGGATTATCCATTCTTCAACTGACGCCGGAATTCTTCTGAGGTGAGCGTTTTCCCTTGCTGAATATCTTGCAGCCCGGCACGGATGTTTTCCTTTTCCGGCCCGGATAGCTCATCCCACCAATCGTGGCCTTTTTCTTGTTGAGATTGACGAATGGCATTCAAAAAATGGAGCAAGCTTTCATCGTTCAAGTGACTGATCCAGTCGATCAGCTCTTGCTTTGTTGGACTGAGGTTTGAGGCGCTCATAATCCGTGCTTTTGATTGAAATTACAAAAATCAGGAGAATTGAATTCCTTTACACGATGGTTGTCGTCCCCACCAACCGACCCCTCCCAGATAGTTGGTGCGGATACCAACTATGGCATAAACGCGGCAGGCACCGAAAAACGGGCAGGCCCCGATAATAACGGGGCAGGCTTGCCTGATCCTACAACCGCATAGCATTCAACCAATGCCGAAGGCATTGCACTTGCCCTCGCCTTAGGCGAGGGCTGGGGGCTTTGGGGTGGTGCTATAATCCTTAGATTCCTTAGGAATCGGTGGGGGTTATGCTGCAAAACCTATCAAGAGTCCTTCTTGTGGACATCAACAGCAGAATAGCTTGATCAATCTTTGATCTCTTTCAGCAGCTCTTTCAACTCTTGCTTGCTAAGGGTTTCTTGTTCGGATTTATCGAAGATGGCGAGTAGATAAACAGTTTTGCCGGTTATATAGACATGCGTAATAACCCTTGCACCACCGGATTTTCCTTTCCCTTTTGAGGCAATAGCTATTCGGATTTTGTAGCAATCCCAACCCATATGAACACCCTGTATTGGGTTTTGGGCCAGACTGTTCCGTAGCTCAACTAACTCTTCTTTTAAAGAAGGGAATTTTTTAAGCAGTTTTTTTGCTTGCCGCTGAAATTTGTCGGAAAGCTCTATTCTATATTTCTTTGAGGAACTCATCCATCGACTTTAACTGCTTTTCACCCTTTTTTGCCTGCTTCACTTCCTCCACGGCTTCCTTGAGGTCTTCCATGGCCTGCGCTTTCTCATGGGTGAGCGGCTTCACTTTCACAAAGGAGAAATTGGCTAACACTTTCAAAAAGAAGGAGGATTGATCGTCCGGTATGTCCAGTAATACTTTCATGGGTTAGAATATTTAAATAGAATGATAATATTCATTAATGACTAACGATGATCCTGACCGATGGGTTTCTTCTTTCGAATATAGGGAAACATTTTGAATTGTTGGAGCCAATGGACTTAAGGGTTGCGTTAATATGCTAAGACCCGAAATTGTTGGTCAGTCATTCCTTCTCACCCACTGATAGCGTTCCCACAATCAGTCCATCGCGGATAGTTGGTGAGGACACCAACTATGGCATAAATCTTCGGATATCCGTCCACGTTCTTCCTACTCTGGCCCGGCAAGCCCGAAGGGCTTCAATGTGATTAACCTCCGGTCGCCACCGGGGGCAAACAGAATAACGAGACAGTCATGCTACAACCGGATAGCATTCTACCAATGCTGAAGGCATTGCACTTGCCCTCGCCTTAGGCGAGGGCTGGGGTTTATAGCTGCATCAGATAACAAGGACAAGCGAACCCGGAGGTACGGAGAACTCCTTGGGAGGCTCGTACAGATACCGGCTCGTTAGGTCCGGCCCCATTGTTCGATGCCTTTGGCATCGTGCCGTTGGCTATGGGGTAATGCTATCAACCTTTGATTCTTTCGGAATCGATTATTGAATCTGTTCTTGCCTCAATTGTTGTTCCTTGCCAACAGGAATGCCCCTCGCAGATAGTTGGTGCGGACACCAACTATGGCATTCAGGAACTGATCTTTTCTGAATGAGGGTCTTACTCCCATCATCGCCCAACACTTGTCAGGGATATTGGCAATTCTCACGCCAGGAACTACTCTTTATATTTTTCTTTCACCAACTCCGGGTATTTTTTTCTGAACGACTGAAAGCGCGGCTTGGATACCTTCCGGACGTACCCTTTGTTCGGGTTCTTTTTTACATAATCCTGGTGGTACTCAGTTGCTTTCCAGAATGCATCAAGCTTTTTGATCTCCGTGACAATGGGCTCATCGTATTTCCCTGATGATGCGATGCTTTCTTTGAAAGCTTTTGCAATTTGCTTTTCCTGCTCATTTGTATAAAAAATGATAGAGCGGTATTGTTGGCCAAAATCGGGCGCCTGGCCAACTGTGGTTGGGTCCTGAGAGCCGTAGTAAACTTTTAACAAGGTTTTGAAGTCCACTTCATCAGGGTTGTAATAGACCTTCACTGTTTCAGTGTGGTTGGTTTGCCCACCGGCCACCTCATTGTAAGATGGGTTGCTTTTACTGCCACCGGCATAACCGGATACAGCTTCTTTGACGCCTTTCACCTTTTCGTAGATCTCTTCCACACACCAAAAGCAGCCACTCGCAAAATAGGCCGAGTCCACATTCGCCATATTTTGGTTCTTCTTTGTCTGTTTGGCCGCTTGCTGATGATCAGGTTGATCAGCACTGCAAGCTGGCGCCAGGCTAACAAACAGCAGGAGGCTTACACTTAACGTTACATATTTGATGGGCTGTTGAAGATCCATATGATTGCTTTTTGATCAAAAAATGGTTTTCCTGTGACTTTCGTTCATTACGGTATAAAGCTAGCTTCTATTTTCTTGTCAAGGTCTTTTCTGTGACTGGAAGGCTCCCTTTTCACTAACTGGCGTTAGCAAAGCGCTTGCAATCCCCTTTTGAGCCGATCTAAGGCCTCCTTCAATGTTGCATCAGAGGCAGCATACGAAAGGCGGATATGACCGGGACTGCCAAACGCATCACCCGGTACAGTGGAGACGTGCCAGACATTGAGCAGGTAAGAGCAAAGATCCACTGCTGTCTCGATGTGCCAGTCATGATAGGTTGTGCCGAGGAATACCTCCACATTGGGGAAAACGTAGAAAGCGCCTTCCGGCTTGTTGGGAGACAATCCATCAATGGTCTTGAGTTCCTTCAGCACCAACTCTTTGCGTTCCTTAAAGATATCGCGCATTTGGAAAGTAGGAGAGAGGTCGGACGAGATGGCCGTTTCAGCTGCTTTTTGGGCTATACCACACGTGCCGGAGGTGAACTGCCCCTGCATTTTGGTACAGGCCTTGGCTAACTGTTCAGGAGCCGCTATGTAACCAACGCGCCAGCCCGTCATGGCAACGCCCTTGGACAAGCCGTTGGCCACAACTGTGCGGTCTTTAAGTTTTGTGAAAGATGCAATGGTCGGATGCCCTTCGCTGAACCGGATGTATTCGTAAATCTCATCGGAAATGATAGTAACATGCGGATGCCGTTCAAAAACTTCCGCAAGAGCGCCCAGTTCTTCTTCGCTGTAAACAGCACCGGTCGGATTGCAGGGCGAGCTGAACAGGAACGCTTTGGTATTGGGGGTAATGGCTTCTTCTAACTGCTGAGGCGTGATCTTAAAGTTGTGACTGACAGTCGTGGGTATCGTCACGGTGTTGGCTTCAGCTAATTGCACCATCGCGGGATAACTCACCCAGTAAGGGGCCGGGAGGATCACCTCATCGCCAGGATTGCAAAGACAGAGAATCAAATTAGCAATCGACTGCTTGGCTCCGGTTGAGACAACGATTTGGGACGGATCGTACTGCAGGTTGTTATCGCGCTTCAGCTTCTCGGCAATCGCTTGGCGGAGGGACAAATAACCGGGCACAGGGGTATAGTGGGAGTAATTATCCCGTATTGCCTGAATGCCGGCTTCTTTGATGTGCTCGGGCGTGTCGAAATCGGGCTCACCCAAGCTAAGATCGGCTACATCGAACCCTTGGTTTTTAAGCTCTCGGCTGTCCTGGGCCATTTTGATCGTAGCGGATTCGGCCAAACAGGTGATGCGGTCAGCTAAAGCAGTTGGCGCTGTTGCATGTTGGGGAGAAGCCATTCAAGCCGTTTTTAACACGAAGGTAGCAAAATTCGCACCGTTGCAATTAGCAGGGAATTCTTTCCTTTGTCACTGAAATTCACCGGTATGAAACGACATGAAAGTTTAGTATCTCTTTCCCACGATCACCATGACGGCCTGATCATGGCCCAAACCCTTCGTAAGGATGTGCCGGATTACGAAGGGATGCCGTCAACGGTTCAGGAGAAGGTGCAGCATCTCCGGTCTTTCTATCAGGATGAATTAAGCGTCCACTTTTCCCTAGAAGAGGATATCCTGTTTCCTGCTGTTCAGGATCTGAATGACGACATTGGACAGTTGGTGAACGAGTTGATCAGTGAGCACCAACAGATCAAAGGAGCCATTGCCAGTGTTTTCCGCCAGGAAGCCAGCGAAGATACACTGCACGACCTTGGCATGCTCTTGAAGAACCACATCCGCAAGGAAGAGCGGCATCTTTTTCCCCAAATTCAGGAAGCTGCGTCTGACGACTTGTTAGCTGAACTGGGTGCAAAATTGAAAGGGGAGGAGTAAAATCATATTTCTGGTAATTGGGGACTTTCTGCCATTCCAATTAGGCCAACTGAATTAGGATTTGATCGCTTACCGACAAATTGACGCACATTGCGTTTTTATTTCTTGCCAATTTTTCAAAATTTGATAAAGGCGTCAGGTCCATTTTCTGCGTTCATAGGGGTCTCTTGTAAACCCCTTGAGTGATTAGAAATGAGCCTGGTACATTTTTTGAATGGATTGCAATGAGGTGAAAAGCAATTGTAGAAGGAAAAAAGGAAGAACGTATAACTATGGAATATAAAGACTACTATAAGATATTAGGTGTTAGCAGGAATGCGAGTCAGGACGAGATTAAAAAGGCCTACAGGAAGTTGGCTGTTAAGTATCACCCGGATCGCAATCCGGATGACAAACAAGCTGAGGAGAAGTTCAAGGATATAAGCGAGGCGTATGAGGTATTGAGCGATCCTGAGAAACGCAAGAAATACGACAAGCTCGGCTCGCGCTACAAAGAGTACGAGCAGGCCGGTCAAGCTGGCGACTTCGACTTCTCCCAATGGGCAAACATGGGAGGTGCCCCGGGTGGTGGCAGAACCTACACACAATACACCACCCAGGATTTTGAAGATCTCTTTGGTGGTGGCGGCTTCTCTGACTTTTTCGAAACCATCTTTGGTGCTGGTGGTTTTGGCGGCAGCAGCTTTGGTGGCCGAAGAAGGAGCGGTGGCGCTGGCTTTGGTGGAGGAGCTCCCAAAGGCCAGGACCTAAAAGCCCAAATGGATATTGCGCTTCGTGAAGCTTATGAGGGCGGTACCAAGCAGTTTGAGGTGAACGGCCAAAAGCTTCGCATCACCATTAAACCCGGCATCAAAGATGGCCAGGAGCTGAGGCTAAAAGGCAAAGGAGGCCCTGGACCTCGAGGCGGTCAAAACGGTGATCTCTATCTGACCATCAATATCAAGGATGGTAAAGAATACACACGCAAAGGGGCCGATCTATACAAAAGGTTACCGGTTGATCTGTACACAGCAGTGCTGGGTGGTAAGACTACAGTTCATACGCTAAAGGGCGATATGAAAGTCAACATTCAACCCGGTACGCAAAATGGCACTAAACTGCGCCTGAAAGGTGCTGGCATGCCACTTTACGGACGAACCGATCAATACGGGGATCTGTACTTAACCATTCAGGTCAGAATCCCTGAGAAGCTTTCCCAAAAAGAGAAGGAGTTTTTTGAGGAATTGGCAACTATGCAGCACGCCAATGCATAATATGGTTTTTAGCTGTTTCTCATCACGAAGTACAAAAGCAGGTAAAAAAGGATAGGTGTGCCGGCTCCACCGAGGGCAATGGCGATAAACACACCTCTGATAAGCCAGACATTGAGGTTGAACTTGATGGAAAGCCAGGCGCAAACCCCAAGGATCACTTCAGGAGGTCGCATGAGTTTGTATTTTTAGCATTTTTGAAATGGATTGATCTGTTCTTCATCGCCAAAGATAATAAGCTTGCCGTATGACTAATGTCGTATCAATACAGTTAGAATTGGAGTTTGCCATTATAGGTCATCAAGGGTTCCTGGAGGATGCGATTACCAATTGAGCAGTTGAGGCATTTGCGATTATCGCAATAATTCTCTTTCAGTTCCAGCAGGGCTTGGGTATCAAAAGCTGAGGCGGGCTTCATGTCCAGCTCTTTCCACTTTTTAATGATCGCATTTTGCTCGGGCGGGATTTGCTCCAACAGCTCTAACGCCTGGTCTTTATAGTTTTGGTTGTCAAGGTGTCTGCCATAGGCGAATATTGTGGGTACAATGGCATTGATGAGGATCAATTGCCGCATATTCTTA
>PXTV01000013.1:7039-8810 GCA_003022985.1 Bacteroidetes bacterium SW_11_45_7
AGTACGATGAGGCTGTCACGGTGAGCAGATCATCGAACTGGCGCCTATCACCACCATCCCGCAAGCAAGTAAATAAATTGTGGCTGTTGAGAATCAGCTTGGCTAACTGGGCCATACGGATGGTAGGAAATCCCTGCGGGCGCAATCTTAGAAACTGCCAAAGATGAGGCGCCATGGGCTGAAGACTGTATTTGTTGCTAAGGAAGGCATATTCCCGCTTGAGGGATTGTGGATATGCCTCTTCAAAAGGTTTTGCAAGCATGCCGGCTTGTCCGAACAGGAGCGCCTCGAGCTGGAAGGGATCGTGCCGGTGTTTCTTCAGGGTTTTCCCCGGAAGGCTCTTTGCCAGTTGCAGAAACGGGTCAGCATTGACTTTTTGGCCAATCGTTCTTGCCAGTATGCGGAAAAATGCAGCTTCCCAATCATTACCGGTGGCTGAAAGGTGCTCTAACACAAAGTTGCTTTTGGATGCCAATCTTTCTATGAGAACCCGTTCCAGGCACTGGGTTTTGATAAAGCTGTCCACATGGGGCACCTGTTTGGCACATGGGATCCACTGCAAGCTCTGTCGTAGCCCTTCGTATTGAGTGTAGACACGCGAGTCGATCTTATCGGCCAGGGAGAGAGTGGGAATTGTCTCACCATGAGCTCTATCGAAGCTCTGATCTTTATGATGGTTATGCGCAAACCAATCTGATGCGTTGATGTGAATTTCAATGTTACCGGCCCAAGTAGTGTTATCGATTTTGACCCGGCCCTGCAGGAAATCGGGACCACCATCTTGTTCATTGTGAATACCGGCTTTGTGGATAGCTAAATCATCTCCGGCAGTAGTCGTTAGCTCTTGGTGGCTGAAGAGTTGATGTTTCCAAATAAAATGCAGGAATTCTTCTTTCATCTTGGGTGCCTCCGTTCGTTTCGTCTTGAAACATTAAAGATAATAAGATATTGATATTCTGCGAAATTAGTGGGCGGCAATTTCGTGGAAAGGGAACAATAAAAGTAATCAACCTGATAGCTTTCTCCCCTTCAGGAAGGGATGTAGGGCTTCATCTGGTCTTTGAGTTGCAGGGCCTCTCCCCGTGCAGCTTCGGCAAACTGCTCTCCTGTATCGGCATAGATGATGCTTCTGGCTGCATTGATAAGCACACCACCGTCAGCTGTGGCAAGTTGATCGAGTACTTTGCTTACATCGCCCCCTTGCTTGCCAATGCCGGGAACAAGCATGAAATGATGGGGGACATGGTGGCGTATGTTTTGAAAATATGAGGGATGGGTAGCGCCTGTTACGATCATCAGCTGCTCCGGCCCTGCCCATTGACTGGCTTTGGTTACAACGTGTTCATAGAGCTGTTGTCCGTTGCACGTCATTGCCTGAAAATCCTGGCTTCCTTCATTTGACGTGAGACCAAGAACAATTGTCCATTTGTCGGTGAATTCAAGGAAGGGAGCAATCGAGTCTCGCCCCATGTAAGGGGAAACTGTCACCGCATCGAATTGAAAGGTGTTGAAGAATGTTTCAGCATACTTACGGGATGTATTGCCAATATCCCCTCGTTTAGCATCGGCAATGACCAGTATGTCATCCGGAATATGATCAAGAGTGTCCGCTAGTAGTTGCCAGCCCTTGATACCCATCTGTTCGTAGAATGCGATATTGAGTTTATAGGCAACGCACAGATCTTGTGTGGCGTTGATGATTTCTTGATTGAAAGTGAGTTCCGGGTGGGAGGAAGAATAATGAAGGTGGGAGGGAATTTTATCGGTATCA
>PXTV01000014.1 GCA_003022985.1 Bacteroidetes bacterium SW_11_45_7
TATGATTTTAATCAACTCATAGCGTTTTGATTGCTCTTTAGGATGAAATCCTTATCGTGTTAAGTTTCTGTAAATCATGCAATTCATTATCATTGCAACACCTTAGTGGGAATGTGATTCTATAGTTTTGCAGATGAATTCATTCACTATAAAGAAAGATGATCCAATTATGAAACGCTTACTATCAACTCTCTCTGCATTTCTGATGACGTTGTACTCATTTGCTCAATGCGATGACATTTTCTTCTCTGAATATGTGGAAGGAAATGGGAATAATAAAGCCCTGGAAATTTACAATCCTACAGATCAAGTAATCGATCTGAGCAACTATAAACTGAAGCGTTACTCGAATGGCGATGCCAATGCTAATAACAACATCCTCCAGCTTCAGGGAAGCATTCAACCATACGAGGTATGGGTGGTTGCCAATGGTCAAACAGATTCCGTTCAATTGGGGGGTGGCGGTGTTTCACCACCATGTTCGGACTCCCTGCAAAACATGGCTGACCAGCTGGATAATAATTATCCTGCTCCTTGCTACTTCAACGGTAACGATGCACTGACCATTGAAAAGAACAATAACATTGTTGATATTTTTGGCAAAGTATCACAGGATCCGGGTCAGGCATGGACAAACGACACATCAGCCAACTTTACCGATGCAAATGGCGGCACATGGTTAACCCTCGAAAAGCAACCCGAGTCAATTTATCGTGTTTGCTCAGTGGGACACTCTCCCCAACCAGACATGGGATCGACTCGGTTATCATAATTGCACCTGCGATACGAGTTTCACAAGTATTGACAACAGCAAGCCAACCGTTAAATCATCCTTATCAATTTATCCGAATCCCGTTGAAGGCGATGTTGTCACAATCAAGAGCAGTTCTGCTATACGTTCAGTCACAATAGCGAACCTCAAGGGGCAAATTGTTTATAAGGCCGAAGGTTTGGGACGCGCTAAAAACATGATGATCCCCGTCAGCAAGCTGGCAAGCAACATGTATATCCTAACAGCTGAGACGAAAAATGGCACAACCCATCAGGATAAGCTGATTATCCGTTAACAGAACTCACATTTCCTTTGTACTGAAAAACAACGGCCATGCGCGGGCTTCTCACTTTGCTTTTCTTCACTTTAGCGCCATTGTTGACGCTTGCCCAGACAGCTAAGCTTACCGGAACAGTTGAAGATGCAACAACCGGAGAGCCACTGGTCGGAGCCAATGTCACCTATCAAGAAGATAAGGGAACAGTAACAGATATCGATGGCCAATATTCCCTTGAATTGGCGTATGGTACCTATGAGTTTACCATCACCTATGTGGGGTACAAAAAAATCACCAAGACCATCGAGGTTAACCAAAAACGGATCATCCGCAATTTTTCATTACAAACCGAGCAAATCAGTGAAGTTGAAGTTGTTGCTGATGTGGCAATCGATCGGCAAACGCCAGTGGCCCATAGTGATGTTGAGTTGGAGCAGATCAAGGAAGAGCTTGGCTCCCGTGACTTGCCAATGGTTTTAAATTCAACCCCTGGTGTATATGCCACTCAACAAGGTGGTGGCGATGGAGAGGCGCGCATTACGATTCGTGGTTTTAGCCAACGGAATGTGGGCGTTATGATCGATGGCATTCCGGTTAACGATATGGAAAATGGCTGGGTCTATTGGTCCAATTGGTTCGGCCTTGATATGGTCACGAAAAAGATGCAAGTTCAGAGAGGCCTCGGTGCTACCAAAGTAGCCCTGCCATCAGTTGGCGGAACGATCAATATTCTAACAAAAGGCATTGACTCGGAACTTGGCTTTCGTGTAAAGCAGGAACTTGGCAATGACTTATATTCCCGCACCTCAATTGGCTTTAATTCAGGTGAATTTGGTAATGGATGGGGCATTACGCTGGCCGGCTCTTTTAAAAGAGGGGATGGCTGGGTGGACAAAACGTTTACAAGGGGCTATTTCTACTTTGCCAAAATCCAAAAAAAGCTCGGTGATCATCAATTGAGTGTTAGCGCACTCGGTGCACCACAAAGCCACGGTCAACGCAGTAATAAACAATCCATTGAGACCTACAGCCATAGCTTTGCAAGTGATGTCGGCATCGACAGTTTTGACAGCCCTGAGCGCGGTTTGCGCTATAACCAACACTGGGGCTACCTCAATCGTTACGAGATCGAAAATGGCGATACGATACGGAGTGGCGAAGAAGAGCTCAATGAACGGGTTAACACTTATCACAAACCTATGTTTACCCTTAAAGACTTCTGGCAGATTAACGATAAGCTGTATTGGTCCAACATGGCCTACGCCTCCATGGGATGGGGAGGCGGCACGCGCCTTAGTTCCGATGCGCCCTTAACAGAGGCCGGCCAGGTCGATTTTCAAAAAATTTACAATACGAACCGTTTCGGGCCATTCAGTATCGACCCTGCGTTTAGTAATACATTAAAAAAATCAACAACAATTTTACAAACATCCGTTAATAATCATTATTGGTACGGTTTACTATCCACTGCTGATTACCAGTTGAATGAAAGCTTCAATTTATCCGGTGGTGTTGATCTGCGCGATTACAAAGGCGAACATTACCGAGAGGTTGAGGACCTTTTAGGAGGCGATTACTATATTGACCGTAACAACAAAAACCAAAAGGGTCCGGTCAAAGAAGAAAGTGACAAGATAAGCTATCACAACGACTCACGCGTGCGATGGGGTGGATTATTCGGGCAGCTGGAATACTCCACGCCTTTATGGAGCACATTCCTGAACGTTTCTGGTGTGTACAATGGCTATAAGCGGATCGACTACTTCAGAAAAAAGGATTTAGTATTAGAAGACACAGTAATGGAGGAAGCTGTTGGCTACAATGACACCATCAACCACCAGGGCAAAAGGTACCACAACAAATCATCAGAAACGCGCCCTGCCGAAACCGAATGGAAGTGGATTCCGGGATTTACAATTAAAGCTGGCGCCAACTACAATATCAACGAACACCACAACGTGTTTGCCAATATCGGCTATTTATCCAGAACGCCAAGGTTCAGGAATGTGATCAGCTTTGAAAATAACTTTTACCGCAACATCAAAAACGAAATGATCAAAGCTGTTGAAATGGGTTATTCCATTCACCACTCCAATTTCAAAGTTGACCTTAACGGCTACGCCACACGCTGGGAAAACAAACCCGGACCAGGGGCGAGTGTCCGCATTGATGGCGAACGTTTTCGCTACAATATCAACGGTATGGATGCCCGCCATCTTGGGGCAGAATTGAAAACAGCCTATCAGCCCATTCAGGGTTTGAATATTCAAGGCATATTCTCCTATGGTGACTGGACATGGCAATCGAAAGATACTGTTCGTCTTTACGATGATGATCAAAATCAAGTGGCTACACGCACTTTCGATGCTAAGGGGGTTCATGTTGGTGATGCAGCGCAAACCCAGATTGGGGGGAGTGTTCGATGGGAGATCATCGACAACCTATACGCTAAAGGGCGCATAACACACTTCGCCAGACATTACGCTGACTTTGACCCCCTCTCTCTAAAAGGAGAAAATGCCGGAAAAGAATCCTGGAAAATCCCTCCTTACCAATTGGTACACTTTTATGCGGGCTACGACTTTACGCTCAAAGATTTTCAATTTACATTTCGCGCAGCCCTGATCAATGCACTCAATACAACCTATATTGCGGGCGCCCGCAATAACGATCCTTACATTGAAAATTCTTCGAGCAATTTTGATGCGTCTTCAGCAGGTGTCTTTTTTGGCCAGGGCAGACGCTTCAATCTTTCATTGGAAATCAGTTATTAAAACGCGCCAAACCATACCATCAACTATTTCATTCTGTTCACTATCTAACAAAACCAATTATGACCTATCACACCAGATTATGCCGCATGTTTCTTCTTCTATGTCTTGTTTCACCTATCTTCTCAATTGCCCAAAACAATGTCCAGGATGCCCGGGATAATTACAATACAGGTCAACAGGTAACTGTATCCGGAATTGTGACAAATGATAGCAGTATTGGCCCGGTGCGCTACATACAGGATAGCTCAGCAGGAATAGCTGTTTATGGCCCCTCAACTGTGGCCCCCGTTGCAGATCGGGGTGACAGTATCCGTGTGACAGGGACACTTAAGGATTACAACGGCCTTCTGGAAATCGATCCCGTTAGCTCTTTTTCCGTATTGGATTCCAACTTTCAACTTCCTTCAGCCAATGTCATCACCCCATCCCAGGTCGGGGAAAACACGGAAGGCGAATTAGTAAAACTGAATAACGTATTATTTTCAGCTGGAGGTGACACCTTTTCCAACAGCGAGTACACTTTCACCGCAAACGGAGAACAGGGCGAAATCTTTATCCGGCAAGGGCATCCATTGATCGGTAATTTTATCCCTCTTAGTGAAGTGAATCTCAGGGGTATTTCCTCTCAGTTCACGTTCAATCAACCGGCAACTGACGGGTACCAGGTTTTACCCCGCGACTCCAGCGATATTGTAGCACAAGCACCATTTTTATTCAGAGAACCGGTTCGTCAGCAAAACATCACCACAACAAGTTTTGAATTGACTTGGGAGACGGAATTGAAGGCTTCCTCCAATGTGGAATACGGCCTTACGCCTTCCCTTGAACTCGGCCATCAAGGCATGAATAACAGCACAAATAACCACACCTACCAACTAACGGGCCTCTCTCCAGCAACCTTTTACTACGTTCGTGTTTACTCAGTCAATAATGGCGACACGCTTCGTTCAAGTGTTGGGCTCTATACAACAGCTTCCCAGTCCAGTGGAAGTGTTCGCGCTTATTTTAACCACCAGGTTAACAGGAATTATTCAACAACGACCGATGCTGAATACGTTGGTAATACGTTTAACGACACCATTGCTGCTTATATAGACAGTGCAGAAAATTCGGTTGATCTGGCTATCTACAATACCAATGACGCAACTATTGTAGATGCTGTTAACGCAGCCGAGGCAAGAGGTGTACAGGTACGCTATATTGCTAACGGATCAAGCGCTAATATAGGTCTCAGTAATCTTAATAACGGTGTGCCACTGTTGGAGCGCCCTTCGGGCAGTGGTATCATGCACAATAAATTCGTTCTCATCGATCCTGAAAGTACAAACAACTCCTACGTATTGACAGGTTCAACAAACTTCACCCAGCAGAACCTGTTCGATGACCCTAATAATATGGTCATCCTTCAGGATCGAGCAATAGCAAAAGCTTATCAAATGGAATTCGAGGAAATGTGGGGCTCAAATGGTAACTCCCCTAACCAAAACCAGGCGAAATTCGGCTCTGATAAACTGGCAAATACGCCAACGCGTTTCAGGGTTGGTGATGATCTGGTGGAATTGTACTTTTCCCCTGCGGACCGCGTAACAAAACAGATCGATGAAGCGATTTCCTCCGTTGACCAAGAGCTTCAATTTGCAGTGTTGTCATTTACCAGGGATGACCTTGGGCAATCGATTATCAACAAGAATAACGCCTTTGGTATCGATGTAAAGGGTATGATTGAAAACACAAATGACCAAGGTTCGGAATACCAACGACTGGATACAAATAATGTAGATGTCCAATCCCACTTGAGCAAGCCAAATATCATGCACCATAAATATGCGATCATTGACCAGGGTTCGCCAAATGAGGATCCCCTACTGGTCACCGGCTCGCATAACTGGAGCAATGCAGCAGAATTCAACAATGATGAGAATACACTCATCATTCATGATGACACCTTGACCAATCATTATTACCAGGAATTCATGGCTCGGTTCACAGGTGAAACCGATACAGCAACGGGCATTGTTAAAAACAATACCAAAGAAGAAGTAAGGGTTTATCCGAATCCGGCTTCCCGGCAATTCCGCATTGATTTAGGAGAGGCGCTCTCTCAGGAAAGACGCCTAAAGCTCTATTCGATGGAAGGCCGCTTAATCCGCCAAATAAGCATAGGTGAGCAAAACAGGCACAGGACAATCGATGTCCAACATCTGGAAGCGGGCATGTATTTTCTCTCCTTAGAAAAAGGACCAACGTCTTTCCATAAGAAAATCGTGGTTGAATAATCGACCTTTTGGTTTTGTTTGGTCATGCCGCGATGGACGGGGCCTGATCCACTAAAAACCGGAATTCAATAAAGGTTCTTCATTCAATAAAACCAGCATAGTAAATGACAGTCATGTAGGGAAAAGACCCCGTTTTGAGCGGCAGGCCCCGTTTTACGGGGCAGGCATGCCTGCCCCCTAAAAACCGGAATTCAATAAAGGTTCTTCATTCAACAAAACCAGAATATTACATGACAGTCGTGTAGGGAAAGGGCCCCGTTTTACGGGGCAGGCCCCTTTTACGAGGCAGGCCCCGTTTTACGGGGCAGGCATGCCTGCCCCCTACAAAACTTTCAGCTTACTACCGCTCTTAATCCGTAAGTTTTATCCCGATTCATTCAATTGGAAAGCCATGCGGTGTGACAGGTAGTGGTTGCGCACAAGCCTGAAGGGCTTCATACTGACCGCTCTATGTCTCCAGCTAAGGCGAAGGCAGGGGGAATGATTAGCGCCCGGTCGTGACGCCGGGCAACGTTAAGGTGCAACATTTCTGCCAATAAAAAAGGGCTTTAGCTTACCTGTAAGCCAAAACCCTTGTGAGAAGCGGTGACCCCGGGAAGATTCGAACTCCCAACCTTCTGATCCGTAGTCAGACGCTCTATCCAGTTGAGCTACGGGGCCAATACAATGCAAAAGTACGGCAATTACCGATCAATTGCCAACCTGCCCGTGCTATTTGTTAGACGAATCGTCATCGTCTTCCTCCGATGATGAGCCTTGTGGCGGATTACCGGCTATGTTATCGCGCATTTCCGTATCCGATTGGATGTTCTTCATGCGGTAGTAATCCATTATGCCTACGTTGCCTTCTCGAAGGGCCTGAGCCATCGCTTTGGGCACTTCTGCTTCGGCTTCGATCACACGGGCGCGGGCGTCCTGTGCTTTGGCCTTGTTCTCCTGCTCCTGGGCAACGGCCAGCGCTCTGCGCTCTTCGGCCCGTGCCTGCGCGATCTCCTTGTCAGCATTGGCTTGGTCGGTTTGCAATTCAGCACCAATGTTCTTGCCAATGTCCACATCAGCAATATCGATCGAGAGGATTTCAAAAGCCGTGCCGGAGTCGAGCCCCTTCTCAAGCACTAAACGCGATATCTTGTCCGGGTTTTCGAGAACGGCTTTATGGTCATCGGCTGAGCCGATGGACGTCACAATTCCTTCGCCAACCCTGGCCAGGATGGTTTCTT
>PXTV01000015.1 GCA_003022985.1 Bacteroidetes bacterium SW_11_45_7
CGTCGATGATGGCGTAGTGATGGCCCCGCTGCATCAGCTGTTCGGGCCGCACGACGAACGAGTTGTCCCGCAGGTAGTCGAATCCGAACTCGTTGTTGGTGCCATACGTGATGTCAGCCTCATAGGCCTCCTTTCGACCCTCCGTGTGGGGGTCGTAGCGGTTGACGCAGTCCACCGTGAGGCCGTGGAACTCGTAGAGCGGCCCCATCCATTCGGTGTCGCGCTTAGCGAGGTAGTTGTTGACAGTAACAATATGTACGCCTTTCTCCACAAGACCATTCAGGTAGGCGGGCAATGTGGCAGCCACGGTCTTTCCTTCACCTGTTGCCATCTCCGCAATTTTCCCCTGGTGTAGCACCAGGCCACCGATGAGCTGAACATCGTAGTGGACCATGTCCCATTTGATGCGGTTGCCACCGGCTATCCAGGTGTTGTAATACTTGCCCGTTTCACCGTTGATTTCGATATAATCACGATTGACGGAAAGGTCTTTATCCAGTTGATCGGGGGTAATCTCGAGTGTATCGTTTTCCACAAACCGTCTGGCTGTTTCTTTTACCACTGCGAAACCCTCGGGAATTAATTGGTCCAGAATTTCTTCTACCTGCTGGTCCCGCTGTTCATCAAGGCGATCGATCTCCTCGTAAATGGACTCTTTTTCTTCCACATCCATCGAGGGATTATCAGCAATGTTATCCCTGTGCTCCTGGATGTCTTGATCGATGTCGGCCAGGTAGTCGGTTACCCGTTGCTGGAATTCGCTCGTTTTTGCCCGCAACTCATCATTGGTGAGAGATTGAAGCTTCTCGAACTGTTCGTTAATTTCGTGGACACGCGGCCATAGTTGTTTCAGGTCCTTTTCGTGCTTGTCGCCAAATATCCTGGTGAGTGCCTTTTCGATGAATGCTTGCATATCTCGATTCGACTTCTTGATTTATTGTATGCTGATTGGTTGAGAGAACATGCAGAGGGTATCTGTTTCCTCGTAAGGTAACAAAAATAGGATTAATTTCTATCCTTGCGGCCTTGAAGAGCTTACAGTGAAGCGGTAGACAATTGTTTGTAAGCGGCATCTTCAACAACAGATGGTTGCGAGATTTGACCTTTCCAAGATGATTGGTATATTGTTACCTTATCAGTAACGGTGGATGCTTGAATCGTATTGACCTTTGCAAAAGGATAAATTGAAGCAGGCACCTAATCAATACATAGGAATTCGTTTTTGGCCGGATTTATATCATTTCCTCCCTGCCCGTCCCTGCCCGTCCGGCAGGCGGGCGGCAGGCGGGCGGCAGGCTGGCCTGTAGTCCCTCCGGAGGGACATATCAAGAGGTGTCCGGGCAAAAACGTAAGTTTACAACAATTGAAGCTTTTTAAGTATTATCTAAATGCCTACTTCATAAGCATAAAATTGGATGCCCATGAAGATATTACTATTAGGCGGAGGGGGACGCGAACATGCCCTGGCCTGGAAACTTTCGCAGAGTCCTGAATGCGATCAGCTGTGGATTGCGCCCGGAAATGGCGGCACTTCTCATTGCGGGGAAAACGTGGATGTAGCGGTAGATGATTTTGCCACCATAGGTGATTTTGTTTTGACGAATGGTGTGAATACAGTTGTGGTTGGTCCGGAGGATCCGCTTGTGAACGGGATTCGGGATTATTTTGCCGGCCATGAGTCACTACAGGATGTTCATCTTATAGGCCCATCCAAAGAAGCCGCTCAGCTGGAAGGAAGTAAGGCGTATGCAAAGGCATTCATGGAGGCGTTCAATATTCCAACTGCTGCAAGCCGTACGTTTGATGCCTCCACTGTTGAAGAAGGGGTGAAGTGGCTTTCCCAACAAACGCCTCCCTATGTGCTGAAGGCTGATGGACTGGCCTCCGGAAAGGGCGTGTTGGTGCTGGATGATCTTGCTACAGCTCAGCAAGAATTGCGCAACATGATCCAGGAAAAGAAATTTGGTGAGGCGAGCCAACGAGTTATTGTGGAAGAGCATATGAGCGGGCGTGAATTTTCGGTGTTTGCCTTAACGGATGGCTTATCGTGGAAGATTTTACCCGTGGCCAAGGATTACAAACGCATAGGAGAAAAAGGAACGGGCGCTAATACCGGTGGGATGGGGGCTGTCTCACCGGTACCTTTTGTAGCAAAATCCCTTCTGGATAAGGTCAAAAGCAACATCCTCCAACCTACCATCGATGGCTTACAGCAACGAGGACTGCATTATCAGGGCTTTTTGTACCTGGGCTTGATGGAGGTTGACGAGGAGCCCTATGTTGTGGAATACAACATTCGGTTGGGTGATCCCGAGGCTCAGGTGGTCTTGCTGCGCCTTAAGAGTGACCTGTTACCGTTATTGACAAGCATGAAGGAAGGTCGTTTGGCCGAACAAACGATTAGCTACGAGCCCAATGCGGCTGCTTCGGTTGTTCTTGCTTCAGAAGGGTATCCCGGTAAGTATGAGAAGGGAAAAGTGATTTCCGGGCTCGATGATGTTCAGGATAGCTACATCTTTCATGCTGGCACCGAGAAGGATGATGATGGCCAACTCGTGACAAGTGGCGGGCGCGTGCTCTCCGTCAATTCGCTGTCAACGGACATTTTGTCGGCAGCTAAGCAGTCGATAGCAAATGCGGACAAGATCCAATACGAGGGCGAATACTTTAGGCGCGATATCGGGCATTAAAGAAATCGCTTTGCTCTTGGGAAGTATATCCTAATGCCGTTTCTTCAACTCGCGTTCAATGGCCCGCTTTTGGTCTTTTTCTTTCATGGTCTCGCGCTTATCGTAGATTTTCTTGCCCTTTGCCGGGCCAATTTCGAGTTTAGCCACACCCCGGTCATTGAAATATAAGCGGAGAGGGACAATCGTAAGACCTTTCTCCTGCACGCGTTCGCGCAGCTTTTTGAGTTCCCGCTTTTTGAGGAGCAGCTTTTTGGGCCGCGCTGGATCGTGGTTGTAGATGTTGCCCTTTTCGTACTCGGTGATGGTCATGCTTTTGACATAAAGCTCTGCCTTGTGGAAAAAACAAAAGGCCTCTTTAATAGAAGCTTTGCCCTTGCGGATCGACTTCACCTCAGTTCCTTTGAGCTGTATGCCTGCTTCAATCCTGTCGAGGATCTCGAACTCGAAATAGGCCTTTTTATTTTTGATGTCAACTTTATCCTGCATGTCACATAATCTCGTTATCAGGGATTGAAATTGCTCGTGTTCTTGTCCTCTATTAGCCGTTGCATCCGCAAAGATTCAACAACCAACTGTCATAGTCAGCCAATTTCCAACTCAGGGAGATGAATTTCTCCCAGGTTAAGAAGGCAAATATCGCCACAAATACGGCAACTATCTTTTTTTCTAAGTTCCTTTTTTACGGTTCTTATTTGTTCATTTCTTTTGAATGAACAAAAGAAACGAACCAAAGAAAATTCACCGCTGACTTAGCTTTTACGACCCACTAATTGGCTGTCTCGTTGCAGCGCAATCAAAGCCACTCACTCCTTGCTTTCTAATGGGCTCTATTGTTTATTGATTTCTTTCAATCTTTTGTAAGTAAAAGCTAAATCCCGGGTTCGTTTCCTGATTGCTTTCACAAAGCCCACGCGGCCGAGCCAGCCAAAAGTGGGTACCCCTTAAAACCTAAGTAGGCGGAATGACCAGGATCGAATATATGAGCTGGAACTTTTGAATTGTTTATTGCATATGATCTACTGCAACGTTTATTGTTTATCTGGCTTCATGAATAAATAAGGCGATGCATGATCAGTGACGCATTTTTGCGTTGAACTCTTTTACAGGTTTTCAAATAATTGGGTCAGTTTTTCCTTTTTGAGAATTTTCTGCCCCTGTTCGCCTTCAGCAATCAAGTGGTCATCCACATAAGCGCGGTAGGTGCAGATAATTTCGTTCCGCTCGATCGATGAAACGGTTGCTTCAAACCTTACTTTCTGCCCGATTTTGGCTGGTGAATGGTGATGGACCGAAACCATTGTCCCAATCCCTTCTTCATCGGATTCCTTCATTTCGTGGACGAATAAACGGCAGGCCCATTCCGCATCACGTGCCAATGCAAATGTTGCATAAACAGGGTGGACGTCCTCCTGTTGGAAGCTTGCGGTTTCAGAAGCATCAACCACTTTCTCGTAGACTTTTCTGTCACCTGGTTGGAAAGATTGCTTCATGATTGGTAGCCATTCGAGTTGTTAGGATGCTGCGAATGAAAATACGGGTTATGCGAATATTCCGGAAATAGAGCAAACCGGTGTACGGAGGAGTTGATTATAACCTTAAAGTATGTAATCAAGCAACCTGCGCAATTCCTGCCGGTAACAATGTCAAGAAGAATTTGGCGGACTTGGAACAATTTTTAGTGCTATCTAATTTTATGTTTTGGTGGGCGTAAAAACAAATGTACTTTTGCCTTATTCCAATAGTAACCTCATGATACACAAATCGATCATCATCCCATTTTGGCTCTTGCTTATTACAGCATTGATGAGCTGTGGCGGCAATGCAAAACAAACCTATCAGCAGGGTGATGAACTGTATATTGTCACAACAACCGGTATGATAGCTGATGCGCTTAATAATATTGCCGGGGACAAAGCAAAAGTTGAGGCGATGATGGGCACGGGTGTCGATCCCCACGTTTATAAAGCTACGCAGGGTGACCTCAAAATGCTTTCCAAAGCAGATATCATTTTTTACAACGGCCTTCATCTTGAAGGGAAAATGGCTGATGTGTTAGAAAAAATGTCCCGCCAGAAGACCACTGTACCCGTTGCAGAAGGGTTGCCTCAAGATAGCCTGCTCGCCCCTAAAGAATACGAAGGCGCCCATGATCCCCATATCTGGTTCGACCTGGAGCTGTGGGCGCAAGCTGTCGATCATGCAGCGGACCACCTGGCACAGTTTGATTCAACAAACAAGAGCTATTATCGTCAAAATACTGATCAGTATATTACCGAATTGCAAGAACTGGATAAATGGGTTACTGACAAAATTGCCGGTATCCCTCAACAGCAACGGGTAATGATCACGGCCCACGATGCGTTCGGCTATTTTGGCAAGGCCTATAACATCGAGGTGAAAGGGCTACAGGGTATTTCTACTGTATCTGAGTTTGGTCTTAAGGATGTAACCAACATGGTTGATCTGATCGTGACAAGAAATATCCGGGGGGTTTTTGTGGAAAGCTCCGTTTCCGAGCGATCGTTAAATGCTGTTGTTGAGGGGTGCAACAAACGGGGACATAACCTGAAAATAGGAGGCACGCTTTATTCCGATGCGATGGGGCCAAAAGATACACCGACAGGCAAATTCCTCGGCATGGTGCGCCATAATGTCAATACCATTGTTTCCGCGTTAAAAGGAGAGAGTGATGATCAAGCAAGTTGACGATCCGGCCCTGGAAGTTCATAATCTGACGGTAAGCTACGACAAAAAACCGGTCTTGTGGGATATCGATTTCACGCTACCCAAAAGTGATATGATCGGCATCGTGGGACCGAATGGCTCCGGCAAAACAACACTTCTCAAGGCCATTATGGGGCTCGTCCCTTTGAATAGTGGCTATGTGGAAATGTATGGCCAATCCCTGGCCACAATCCGCCAGCGCGTCAGTTATGTGCCTCAACGCGAATCGGTGGACTGGGATTTTCCCGCCACTGTAATGGATGTGGCGCTGATGGGGCGCTATGGGAAACGGGGATTGTTCAGGCGGTTGAAAGCCGAAGATCGCGATATAGCATNNGAGAGCTTGCGCAAGGTCAATATGCACAATTACTGGAAGCGGCAGATATCACAGCTTTCAGGAGGGCAACAACAGCGCGTTTTCCTGGCCCGTGCCCTTGCCCAGGAAGCTGATCTCTATCTGATGGATGAACCGTTTGCCGGTGTTGATGCCGCAACGGAAAGTTCTGTGATCGAAATCATGAAGGAGATGCGCGATGAGGGCAAGACCGTTGTTGTTGTCCATCACGATCTCCAGTCCGTTTTTGAATACTTCAACTGGCTTGTATTACTGAATACACGATTAGTGGCTTCAGGCCCTGCAAATGATGTGTTTACCACCGATTTGCTCGAGGAAGCCTATGGTGGTAAGCTAAGCGTCCTGTCCCGCATTGGCGATCTCGTGGCCCAACACGATTGGCCTGTCCGCGAAGAAGAAACAAGAAGCTAAAACGGTGTAGATGGAAACACTGATCGACTTTTTGAGCATGCAGGATCCCAATGTGCGCAATGTTGCCTTAGGTTGCGTGTTGTTGGGCATATCGTCAGCAGTTGTGGGCGTTTTTGCATTTCTGCGGAAACAAGCCCTTGTTGGCGATGCAGTTGCCCATGCTATCTTGCCCGGCATATGCCTGGCTTTCATGCTTTCGGGCACCAAAAATCCGCTTTATCTTCTTGCAGGCGCTTTTTTGAGTGGCTGGCTGTCGCTGTTGGCCATCGACACGATCAGAGCTCATTCACCCATCAAGTCGGATTCGGCAATTGGCCTGGTACTCTCCGTATTTTTCGGCATTGGCATTCTTTTGTTAACGATGATCCAAAACTCGGGCAATGCAGCCCAATCCGGCCTGGATGAGTTCCTGTTCGGTCAGGCGGCATCTCTTGTTGGGAATGATCTGATCGTTTTCAGCGTGTTAGCTGTGGTCCTCCTTCTTACAGTAACGGCATTTTTCAAGGAATTTAGCTTAATGGCTTTTGACGAGGATTTTGCAAGAGGCATAGGTCTTCCCGTGCGGCTGCTGGAAGTGATCTTGGCTACCATTACCGTGTTTTCCATTGCCGTTGGCATTCAGGCGGTTGGTGTTGTGCTGATGGCAGCAATGCTCATTACACCCG
>PXTV01000016.1:0-7482 GCA_003022985.1 Bacteroidetes bacterium SW_11_45_7
TGTTCCTGGTCTTGCTCCGTTTCTTGAGCTGTTAAAACTGACTCGTCAGTTGAATCATCTCGTTCTGATGATTCTGCAGCCTCTTTTTCTTCTGCCGAAGGTTCATTTTTAGCTTCAATTCCCCGGCTTGCGTGTTCTTCCTTTTCTTCTTCCCGTTCTGGTTGCCTTTCTTCAACCGCCTCTTCCTGACTCTCTTTTATCGGATCTGTTCGCTGCTCAGTCTCTTTATGAGCTTCATTTTGGTTGTGCGAAGGTTGTTTGTCAACAAAGTCATCTTTAGCATTGTCTTCTGAGTTCTTGTCGACCTTTTGTTCTGAAGGAAACTGAATTTCAGAACTGTTGGGAACAGAATCGTCCTCATTTTTTTGGGGAGGTGCAGAAGCTTCTTCTTGTAATGCCTGTTCATCCTGATCAGAGCCTGCTGTTTTCGTTGCCTGTTCTCTATTCTGCTCACTGCGAAGAGCAGCAATATCCCGTTGCAAGGCATTGATATATTTCTCTAACAGGTCAACCTCAGCATCCTCAACAAATCGCGATTGGCGAATGCCCCCGTTAAAATATTTGACTTTGTCTGCGAGCTCATCAATATGATCGTGTAATTCGTTTCTTGTCATATATATGGTTTTAGCCGTTTCAGCATTAAAATTAATAAATTTGACCTCTTTCCTTATCAACCATCATGTTTATCGAACCGCATACAAGCGATCAGCGTAAAGGGTGGATCGAAGTCATCTGCGGTTCCATGTTTTCCGGCAAAACCGAAGAGCTGATCCGAAGATTAAAACGGGCTCAAATCGCTAACAAAACTGTTCAAATCTTCAAACCTCAAGTTGATACCCGATATCATGAGTCGGATATTGTCTCCCATGATGAAAATAAGATCGAATCCACACCTGTCAGTCACTCCGAAAACATTTTGCTCCTTTACAATGATATTGAGGTTGTTGGTGTTGATGAAAGCCAATTTTTTGATCAAGACCTAACGGTAGTTTGTGAACAATTAGCTATGAAAGGGGCCCGGGTGATTGCTACAGGTCTGGATATGGACTTCAGGGGGCGCCCCTTTGGCCCTGTTCCCAACCTGCTTGCTCAAGCAGACTACATCACAAAAGTCAATGCCATTTGTGTCCAATGCGGCAGTATTGCCACGCATTCATTACGGAAAACGCAAAATGAGAGCCAGGTATTATTGGGTGAAAAGGAACTGTACGAACCGCGTTGCAGGGATTGTTTTTATGGGGATGTGAAGCAGGACACACTTTTTTAAGTAGTGCTTGATAAATAGCACTGTCACATACATGACAACAAAAAGTTAAACGGCATTTGTAGAATTTTATTTTTTCTCCTACATTTGTCAGCTGAATTGACAAAACGAGAATATTCGGTTTAACCAAACATCAAAAAACAACAAACCATGAGACAACTGATCACATTTTTATTAGTCAGCGTTTGCTCCATCGGGCTTTTGCAGGCGCAAATACCGGACAATGCTGAAAAAATTTCCACTCAACAATGGAACCAAATACGCTCACAAGTAGATCACAGTAATAGCAACTCGAGCAATCAATCACTTAAACAGCCCCCTGTGGCATCTTTTCCCCTGGATTATGACTCCCTGGATTCACGAGCTGCTCAAAATCAGACGGGTGTTGAATATCAACGATTTGCTTGGAATCTTCAAAATGGCTACCAAAATGATGATAATTTGACGCTCGATTGGGGAGCTCAAGTTTACGACAGTTTAGTCGACTACACATCTACTCCTCCTGCCAGCTATCAATTACAAGACTACAGTGTTCGGGTAGACTCCGTATTGCTTTTTCTGCGTCACCAGAACATATCCGGTAATAATGACACAGTGGTTTTCTCAATATGGGAAACCAACACCGTTGGAATCTCCGGCCAGCCACCTAATCAAGAATTAACTGGTGATGTCTATTGGCGCGATTCAATCATTACAAGTCAATCCATTTCACCCCAACAATTCGGGGGTATTATAATTCCGGTAGATACTCTTATGCCTGCTCAGGGTCAATCATTCACTTTCAGGGTTGATGTATATGGCGATACTGTTAATACATTCCAGGTGATTGCCGGTTCAGCGACAAGTTGTGTGGACTCATGCGGAAGCAGGCCATCGGTTATCCAATCTCAGTTTGGGGCAAACAGCCTCTATTACGTGAATCTTACAATACAAGGACAAAATCTATCGGGCATTAACAGCGTAGTATTTCCAGGGCCACCAACCTGTCCTAATTCATGTACTAACTTTTCAGTGCAAAATTTTGCCTATAGACCTTATGTTACGCTTATCCAGAACCAGATTCAAGTTAACCCTGTCGCCAACCCAGATACTGCTTGTCCCGGTGAGACTGTGCAATTAAATGCAAACGACCAGTTCGCAGATGGTTCTGTTGTTTATTCCTGGTCCAGTTCTGTGGGTTCCCAGTTAAGTGACCCAACAGTTAGTAATCCAACAGCCAAGATTACTTCTGGTACAAACACTTTCCAGGTTACAGCCGTAGATAACAACGGAAATGGCGATACAGCAACGGCTTCAGTTACCGTGGTTGGGGAAAATGGTATTACGGTTTCTATTGACTCAGCAAACAACACCACACTGACGAATGATACGGTAGGTTTGACATGTGGTGGTTCTGTTGATTTAATCGCATCACCAGGGAATACAACAACAGGTGCTACGTATCAATGGATGGGTGGCAACAACCCGCCAACAAGCGTCATTTACTCCGGCATTAGTGTACCAGATATGTACAGCGTAGAAGTTGAAAACCAGTTTGGTTGTACAGCTAAAGACACTGTTGTTGTTGCAATTGAAGGCGTCAATCAAAATGTTAGCTTTACGAATCCACAACCGTGTGCAGGTGATCAAATTCAGTTTACCAACACATCGAGTTCACAAAGCGGTTGGAGTTTTGACTGGGAATTTGGCGATGGCAGCTCCACAAGTGGCACAAACCCAACACACACTTATTCAAGTGCAGGAACTTATCAGGTTAAAGTTACGGCTGACAGTGCTGGCTGCATGGCTGCTAAAACTGATAGTCTAGAAGTAATCGGTAACTCTGTGAGTTTCAATGTTCCTTCAGCAGTTTGTCCCGGTGATCAATTTAATTTGACGAACACCTCCTCCAACACCAGCAATTGGAATTTCACCTGGACATTTGGCGATAACAGCGGTCCTCAAACAGGTACTAATATTTCCCACACCTATAGTTCTGGCGGCTCATACGAAATTGAACTACAGGCTACGAAGAGCGGCTGTGCTTACAATGCTACGGATTCAGTAACTGTGCCCAATGATCCCAATGTCGATTTTACAGCTCCTGATAGTGTTTTAGAAGGCAATTCCGTCAGTTTCACGAATACATCAGGCACCTTAAGCGGCTGGACGTTTACCTGGGATTTCGGTGACGGCAATAGTACCCAAGGTAATAATGCCACACATACTTATTCCGATAACGCAACAGGTCTTCAAACAGTCACCTTAACCGCTGAGAACATGGGATGTACTTTCGAAACACAAAAGAACATCTTCGTTAAGGATGTTGTGGGGATTGCCGACCGTGGTTTTGACAATGACCTCACTGTTTTCCCGAACCCCACAACCGGTGGGTTAACAGTAGATATTCAAAATGCTGAATACAACAATCTGGATATCGCTGTCTACAATCTTCAGGGAGAAGCAGTTTACAGTGAGCAAGTGAACAAAACTGATGGCCAGGTTCAGCTGCAGTTGGACCTAAGTGACTTGAGCAATGGCATGTATCTGCTCAAGCTTCAAAGCTCAGATAAAATTGCCACGCAAAAGATCACTTTGAATAAGTAAGTGATCGAGAAAGCGAGTAAGAATATCCTAAGCCGTCTTGGTCAATTGTACCAAGGCGGCTTTTTTAATGTATTGCACGAAAGCAGCAGCAGCATAATAGTGAGACTTTCATTAACCCCCTGAACTATTACTTGTAATAGAAAAAACAGTCAAATCAACACTGTATTTTTATATTTGAGGTAGATTCTAATAACCCAAAATCGATTGAATGAGACAACTTACCCTACTACTCATCTTCAGCTTTGTTTCTATAAGCTTGATGTATGCTCAAAACCAACTCCCGGAAAAGCAAAAACTTTCTTCAAGCGAGTGGCAACAATTCAAGAAGGATAGCGATTTCCGCTCGAATACAAATGCGGGCCGCACATCTTCGGCTGTATCATTTCCGCTGGATTACGATTCTCTTGACTCAAGAGCCGCCAGTAACCAAGCCGGCACTGAATATCAGCTAGCGGCTGTTGAGGTCAATAACGGCTACCAAAATGATGACAACCTCACTTTAGATTGGGCAGCAGTTGCTTATGACAGCCTTTACAATTATCAAACCAATACAGCTTTTGACCGATCGAATTATAAGATTCAGGTCGATTCCGTTCTTGTATTTCTCCGACATGAGAATACGACCGGTAATAACGATACACTGGTCTTTTCCATATGGTTAAACAACAGCCTTAGTATTTCGGGGCAACCCCCAAATCAAACACTGTCCGGTGATGTGCATTGGCGCGATTCAATTATCACATCTCAATCGTTATCACCGCAGGGCTTTAGCGGTTTTACGTTACCTGTAGATACGATGTTGCCCAACCAAGGGGAATCGTTTACATTCAGGGGTGATGTATTGGGTGATAGAAGCAATACCGTTCAATTTCTTGCCGGCTCTGCCACCAGTTGCATGGATTCTTGTGGTTCACGGTCTTCGGTTATTGAGTCACAGATAGAAGTAAACCAGAACAATCCCAATAGTCTTTATTACCTTAATTTTACGCAACAAGGCCAGAACTTATCAGGTATCAACTCGCTTAGTTTACCTCCCTCAGCATGTCCGCAGTCCTGTACCGAACTTCCTTTTCAGAATTTCGTGTTTGTTCCATATGTTACATTAAAAGATGTTACAAGTGCTGAATCAGCTACTGTGGATAAAAGCCATGAAATCAGTGTGGCACCCAACCCCACAAATGGACAGCTTACAATCAAGTCCCAAGCAAGAGATGCCGGTAAAATGGAGCTTTCTATCTTCAATCTGCAAGGGGAAAAGGTTTACAGTGATCAACTGCAAACCAGTAACGGCCCAATCAACACTGATTTGGATATAAGCAGTTTAGCCAACGGCCTTTACTTGATGAAAGTCCAAACGGAAAATAAGGTCTACACGGACAAAATCACCGTAACCAGGTAACAAGGATTCGATTTTTCAGTTAGGTTGTGAAAGCCGTTTTGGCCTTTTTGAGGTTAAAACGGCTTTTTTTTGCCAAATTTTGCCGGAACAGGTAAAGGTTCCTTTGTTCTGTTAGCCGTTTTTGCTTATTTCGTAACGGATTCCGGTACTGCAACAAATCATCAACCAATGGCTCAAAAATTCGTGGAGATCGAAAAGAAATGGCGGAAATACTGGGAGGACAATGCTGTTTACAGAACTTCCGACAACCCCAACTTACCCAAGTACTACGTGCTGGATATGTTCCCCTACCCTTCCGGATCAGGTCTGCACGTAGGGCATCCCCTCGGTTATATTGCTTCCGATATTTTTGCGCGCTTCAAAAGATTGCAAGGGTACAATGTGCTGCACCCAATGGGTTTTGACTCGTTTGGTTTGCCTGCCGAGCAGTACGCCATCCAAACAGGTCAGCATCCGGCAGTGACAACGGAACAGAATATCAACGATTGGCAAAGAGAGGTAAGAACCTCCGATCCGCAGTACTACAAGTGGACCCAATGGATCTTCCTGAAAATGTTCCAAGCGTGGTATAATAAGAACACCGACAGGGCGGAATCCATCAATACGTTGATCGAAGCCTTCGAGAAAAACGGCAACCGGGATATTGAGGCTGTAACAGATGATCAATCATCTTTTACTGCAGAGGAATGGCAGGATATGAATGAAAAGGATCGACAAAAACTCCTGCTCAACTACCGGCTCGCCTATCTGTCCTATGCTACAGTGAACTGGTGCCCCGACCTTGGCACAGTGCTGGCCAACGATGAAGTCAAGGATGGCGTTTCCGAACGCGGTGGCTTTCCGGTCATCCGAAAAACCATGCGCCAGTGGTTCCTGCGGATCACTTCTTATGCGGAGCGGCTTTTAAACGATCTGGCTGATCTGGACTGGACGGAATCGATGAAGGAGATGCAGCGGAACTGGATCGGACGGTCGGAAGGGGCCAATATCCAATTTCCGGTAACCAATGCCAACACCACCATCGATGTCTTTACAACACGGCCTGATACGATCTTCGGTTCCACATTCATGGTGCTGGCCCCCGAACACGAGGCTGTTGGCGAACTCACCACCCGGGAGCAAAAGGAAGAGGTCGACCGGTACATCGACTACGCGAAACAGCGTTCTGAACGGGAGCGATTAGCAGAAGCCAAACAGGTGACAGGCGCTTTTACCGGCTCCTACGCCAAAAATCCTTTTACCGGGGAGCAAATTCCTATCTGGGTTAGCGATTACGTGCTGATTGGCTACGGTAGTGGTGCTATCATGGCAGTGCCGGCCCATGATGGTCGCGATTACGCTTTTGCAAAAGAATTCAACCTCACCATAAGACCTGTTATTGAAAGTGACGAAGCGCCTTCTGAAGGAGCTTTTGAAGGAACGTCAGGCAAGATGATCAATTCGGGCTTCCTGAACGGGTTGGCTGTAGAGGAAGCTATTCAGAAAGCTATCGACAAAATTGAAGAGCAAGAGCTCGGTGAGCGACAAATCAACTACAAATTACGGGACGCCAATTTCAGCCGCCAGCGTTACTGGGGTGAACCTTTCCCGATTAGCGGAAGCCGACCTGCCGGTGGAATTGCCGGAAATGGAAACCTTCAAACCGACCGGTACCGGGGAGTCACCGCTGGCCTCAGCTTACGACTGGGTGAACATGCACGATGGCTCCATCCGCGAAACCGATACAATGCCCGGCTTTGCCGGCTCGAGCTGGTATTTCCTGCGCTTCATGGATCCGCATAACAACAATCGCTTCGTGTCAAAAGACGCGGAGAACTATTGGCACAAGGTAGATCTCTACATAGGCGGCACCGAGCACGCAGTAGGCCATTTGATGTATGCGCGTTTCTTCCAAAAGTTCCTGTACGACCTTGGCTATGTCTCTGAAAAAGAGCCCTTCCGGAAATTGATCAACCAAGGCATGATCCAGGGCCGCTCCAATTTTGTCTACCGGTTGAAAGACGAGAACAAATTCGTCTCAAAGGGCTTGAAAGACCAATATAATACCGTTCCCGTGCATACTGATGTGAATATTGTAGAAGACGATGTGCTGGATATTGAGGCATTCAAATCCCTCTACCCGGATTACAAGGATGCGGAGTTCATCCTTGAGGATAAGCAATACATTTGCGGTTGGGACATTGAGAAGATGTCCAAATCAAAGTACAATGTGGTGAACCCGGACGACCTTATT